>DAOVUR010000044.1 GCA_030632465.1 bacterium
CCATTGATTCATTTGTCATCATGCCAAACCATATTCATGTAATCATCGAAATAACACACCGTAAATCACGTAATACAATTGGTCGTAGGGGCGTATTGCATACGCCCCCGTGCGCGCCCCCGTGCGCGCCCCCATGCACGCCCCCATGCACGCCAGATATTCAGGCATCCGCCGACATTCAGTCAAGGGGCGTATGCAATACGCCCCTACGTTCCCCATCCCATACAATTGGCGCGGTTGTTCGCGGAATCAAATCGACAACAACCAGACAAATAAACAAATCACAAAACATACCAGGCACAAAATTATGGCAACGTAATTATTGGGAACATATTGTGCGAAATGAAAATGAATTAATCAGGATTCGTAATTACATCAAACATAATCCGGAAAAATGGCTAAATGATAAATTAAACAATGGTGCGGGTAATATTGTCATGGATCAAACAGAACAGTATGCATATGAATCATGGATGGTATAATCACCCCATCAGACGGCGCCAACAAGATCATATAATTCACGCAGACATTCACGAAGATTTCCGCCATGCCTTTTATATAGATCATTCAGATCAACATCTAACGATTCTGAATACAATTCAGCGACAAGCATTTGTAACAATTTCTGCGACGTCTGATGTCTATGTAATAATGGCAGGTGCGAATATCTATGCGATGTAGTAATAAAACAGGGTAACCCACGAGCCAGCCAGCGTACACGCCACCAGATATACCACGGCAGTTGCTCTGCACCATCAAGTAGTAAGGCCGTCTGACTATCCATCCCCTGCAATAGTGCCAAATCCACATTACCGCCTTCACTGTTCAAACGAACTATACGTGTGGATATGCCGCGTTCTTCAAGCGCATCTGCAAGTTCAAGCAGAAGCGTAGTCTTGCCGCTTCCTTTGGGTCCCACCAATGAGCCGCGCCCACGCTGTTGATCCAGCCGCTTGAGCAAAGCATCAACATCAACGCCCTGTTCCCTGAAAAGTAACGCTTCAACACTCTCAGATCTAAATGGGTTTTCATCTGCACGCATAATCATACTCCGCATACTCACACCTAAACCACAGGCATAGTACTCTGCATCTTTGCTATGCCCGAAAGCTCACATACAACCCCGTCAGGTGCCATAACCAACTTTGCCACATCGCTATGTTTCCCAACTACAGCCTCTACGCCCCAAGCGACACTAACCAAGCGCCCATGAAAACTGTACGGCTCAACTGGTAATTGAAAACTAAAATCGAATAGCTGCTGATTACTAGGGTCTGGCACTTCAACTTCATCAACTATCACAATATCCTCAGTCCCCTTCCCGCTGGTTTTCCAGAAAAGACGTACAGAAGCAGAACGAGGCGAATCCTCCAATTCCCAACCAGCCTTACCCGCAATAGTTGCTCCAGGATTAACATGGTCTTTATCAAGCTGAACACGAATTTGATTACTCATCAACATACCTCTTTCGGGTTAACATTAAGGATATAATTTTCTGTAACATCCGGCCAATGCGGAACATCTCCATGCACCTTCAACTTCCATACAATTTTATTATTAGAAGATTTAAAACTGTGCATAGCAGCTTTTGGGATAACAAGTTGGAATTCGTCACGCCTCGCTATCTGAAACCTCTCTGTTGAATATAACACTTTCTTAAAAAACTCCCGCGTATCAGTAACAGTATCAGTGCCCCTTCGGTAAGTTGCATGTTCTTCACCTATCAGCGAAACCGTAAGCGCCTCTAAACGGGCAATATTACCCGAAATACTGAATGCTATGTCCTCCTCTGCTCCAGGATAAAAAATAGACGGAGGAGTCTGAATCTTAATTGTCGGATTAAATATCCGCAAAATATTAAAAATCAGTGCTACGATAGCACCCATACCTATGATCACAAAAATAGAGATAAAGAAAGTTGACCCTATCGGCTTTGCACCGCGCATCCAATCCTTCACGATATCCACAACAAAAACAGAAACAATACCATTCCACAAAAGAGCAAAGAATAGTATTCCGGAAATACGTTTTGCGTGCCCTGATGCGGGCTCAAAAACTGTTTCCAGCGATGATGCATCAAACCGCTTACCACGTTTCTTTCTAGTGGCACGTGAATATCGCCCTGAACTATGAACCTCCATCTTCCCGCTAAGTGCAACAATAAGTATAATACCGCCCACAAGTGTAAAAATCAACGGAAGCAGCCCCAAATAGAGCGCATTCCCAGCATTACGTTTAACAACACTTTTCCGTACATCATCAGGGTCAATATATAGTTTAAACTTCTTACCTTTAGGGTATTTCCGCACTACACTAGCCTTACCGCCATGCCCGCTACTTGACCCACTCGTAAATTTATAACGATCACCATGATAAGTCTGTTCATTACATCTGTACTTATAAGCGATATAGACGCTATATGTAGTGCCATCGTCACTAGAATGTGACCGCACTTTACTATCAAGCACCACGGCATCAACTTCCACCCATGTTTTAGCCGCCTGCTGAAGTCTAAACGGCTTAACAAAAGTAAAGTTGGTGACAACAAGACCAATTATTATAAAAATCGAACAGAACAAGCCTATAAAAATCTTTGTAGACTTACCTGAGCTAGCTCCTGCCGTAACTGATTTCTTAGCACTTGCCGTAGTTGCTCGCTTTCGCTTGGGCACCCAAGCAAAAATAACCATGCCATATCCTATCAGAACGAAAATAGAACAGAAAGCTGCTGGCCCGAGAATTACGCCCATTGAAGCACTGCCACGTGCTATAACTGCCTTCTTTGGCTCTGACGGATCAACATAACAAGAGTGCTTACTTCCTTTGGCATATGCCTTCAGCATACGTTGCCTAGTCGCTACATCATTAAATGTATTACCTGCCCCATACTTCTCTCCCTGATACTTCACGCCATCATAACTGTAGCTATAACGAATTTCTAGACGATACCCGTCACCAGTACTCTTCACATCAACATGCTCCACCACGCATGGTGCTGCCGCCCACCCTTGCCTTGCACGCTGCTCGATACCAGCACTCACAGCCATAATCATAATAAACAAACCTATCGACCCAAACATCAAGCCAAAGAGCGTCATGCCAATTTTATTAGCAATGGAAACCTTACCATTTTTACGTATAGTATTTATATTATTGTGAAAGTCTATTCTCATATTTATTCACTATCCCCTATATGCTTGATAACAAGTAGTTTTAAATCATTCTTACCTGCATTAATTACAGAGCGCTCACTACCAGCTGTTGATTCAATCAAGTCGCCGCTTACAACATCACAGGACACGCCATCAGAGATCAGCTTGCCCACACCTTCAACAACATAAAATGATACAGCGATATCAAGAACATGTGACGCAACCTCAGAACCTGGCCGTAACGTCAACACCACAAATTCACACCCATTAGCCACGTGCAGCCTCCTTCCACATGCACCACCAACATCAAAAACAACCTCTCCCTGCGATTCAGATATTTTCATGCCTCATAAGCTCCTAATTTATTAAGTTGCAATATAGTTACTTGAAACAGGCCGCGAAATCGAGGAAATTTGCTCTAAAACAAAAAAAGCCGGATATTCAACACAATGAATATCCGACTATATTATTAGCACATACCGATAACTAACAATTAACAACTAATCATTAACAATTATTAAGATGCTTTCTTAAGAATATTAGTAATTGCTTCTGGATCTACACGATGATCTACAATCATCTGTTTCGTAATCTTAACACTCTTGCCCTGACAAGAACTTGGTGCTTCATACATCACATCCAACATCAGATGCTCAAAGATAGTACGCAACCCTCTTGCACCAGTACCCTTGCTTACCGCCTGATGAGCAACTTCTCGCAATGCACTATCAGTAAATGAAATCTTCACATCTTCCATAGCCAATAATTTCTTATACTGACTTGTCATACAGCTCTTAGGTTCAATAAGAATACGTACCAAATCCTCCTTGGTAAGCTCTTTCATCTGCGCAATAATAGGAATACGCCCAATAAGTTCTGGAATCAAACCATACTTAACCAAATCTTCCGGTTCAACAGCAATGTCTTCTTTCTTATCAACCTTAACCTTTTTAGCAGACTTCTGTTCTTCATGGAACCCCATTTTTTGACTTCCCATACGACGACTGGAAATATCGTCAAGACCAACAAAAGCTCCACCACAAATAAATAGAATATTTGAAGTGTTAATCTTGATATATTCCTGCTGCGGATGCTTACGACCACCGCCTGGCGGAACACGACATACGGAACCTTCAAGAATCTTCAATAACGCCTGTTGCACACCTTCACCAGAAACGTCACGTGTAATAGATACATTCTCTGTCTTACGGCCAATCTTATCGATCTCATCAACATAGATAATTCCCATTTCAGCGCGACCAACATCCATATCAGATGCCTGTAACAAGCTTAACAGAATATTTTCTACATCTTCACCAACATAACCAGCCTCAGTAAGTGTTGTAGCATCCACAATAGTGAATGGAACATCAAGAAGTTTAGCCAAAGTGCGAGCCAATAAAGTTTTACCGCTTCCCGTAGGCCCCATCAACATGATATTACTCTTCTCTATCTCAACATCAGCATACTCACTATCCTCAAAGTGAGCACCTTGCACCAAACGCTTATAATGATTATGAACGGCAACAGATAACACCTTTTTTGTATATTCATGACCAATAACATACTGATCCAGCGACTCTTTGATTTCATGCGGCAGAGGGACTTTCAGTCCATCCCTATTCGCCGTGGACTTCATCTCACCACTACTAGCGAGCATGCTGTCACAATATTTAATACAGTCACTACAGATATTTACTCCGTCAGGACCTGCGATTATCATTCTATTCTGATTTGCCGTCTTACCGCAAAAAGAACATATATCAGCTTTCTTCGGCATTATTACTTGCCCTTCTTTTTATCTTTACGACTCTCAACAACCTCATCAACCAGCCCATAAGCACACGCTTCTGCGGCCGACATGAAGTTATCGCGATCTGTATCAACTTCGATCTCCTTGATGGCTTTACCTGTGTGATGAGCAAGAATACTGTTTAAGCTATCACGTATCCGCAATATCTCCTGTGCCTGAATACTGATATCACTAGCCTGCCCCTGCACACCACCCAATGGCTGATGTATCATAATGCGTGCATTTGGTAGCGCGAAGCGTTTTCCCTTTGTGCCTGCAGTCAACAATATTGCCCCCATGCTAGCAGCCTGTCCAACACAGTACGTAGCTACATCACAACGCAAAAACTGAATCGTGTCATAAATTGCCATCCCGGCAGTAACAGATCCACCTGGAGAATTAATGTAAATACTAATATCCTTCTCAGCATCTTCTGCCTGCAAGAAAAGTAGCTGCGCAATAATAAGGTTACTAACAGAATCATCAATTCCTGAACCAATAAATATAATACGATCTTTTAATAAGCGTGAAAAAATGTCATACGCGCGTTCACCGCGACCTGTCTGTTCAACAACCATTGGAACAAGCTGATTCTGAAAACTCATATCAATCTCCATCTGTTTTTATAATTATATACAAGGTCCCTGAGCGGAGCCGAAGGGCCGTGTCACCATACATTGGGGCATTTCGGCTTCGCTCAATGACCCATTATATACTTTTATTTAATTTTTGCATTTTCAACAAGAAAGTCAAAAACCTTACCTGTTCTAACTTCACCTTCAATACCAGCCTTTGCATCATCGCGTTTACCCAACTCCTCACGGAACTGCTCTGGTGTCATACGATACTGTACAGCCAACTGCTCGATTCTTGCTTCAACTTCCGAATCTTCTACAGCAATCTTCTCTACATCAGCAATAGAATCTACAATGTACCCTATCTTCACTCTATTATTAGCGTTCTGTACAGCATTGGTCATGATATCATCACGCTGTGCTTCAATATGCTCACGCTGTGCACCACGAGACGAAAGTTGATTAATCATTTCGCGCGCCTGAAGATTTGTTTCTTGCTCAACAATAGACTGAGGAAGATCAAATTTAGTCTTTTCTAGAAGAAACTTAGCGACTTCATTGTGCAGATGCGTCTTCTCACGCTGACGCGCAGAATCATCTAACTGCTCTTTGATCTTACCACGTAAATCATCCTCAGACTCGCAGCCGATATTTTTCAGCAACTCTTCATCGATTTCAGGCAGAACCTGTGCACGAATCCCTTTAACCTCAACATCATATACAGTGCTCTTGCCTGCAACTTCTTTTAGGTGATAATCCGCAGGGAAGACAACATCAACAACCTTCTTGTCACCAATCTTAGAACCCAACAGACCATCTACCATACCTGGCAGATACTCAGGCTCACCCATCATAACCATGAAATCAGTGCCTTCAGCAATTCCTGAACACTTCTCCCCTAACTCAATAAGTGGAGCTCCATCACAAGTAGCAGTATAATCGACACTTGCCAAATCATCCTTCTCCAAGCCACGATCAGTAATCTCTTCAAACTTACCCATGTTTTTGAGCATACCAGTAACTTGTTCATCCACATCAGCATCAGTAACGTCGACCTTTTCTTCCTTGATAGAGATCTTTTTATACTTAGGCAGCTTGAATTCCGGCGCAACATCAAGAACAACATCAAACTTAAGACCATTAACCTTATCAAAATCTACACCAGTAATATCCACTACAGCAACTGGCTTGATATCTTTGGCAGCCAAAGCTTCATGATAAAACTTAGGCACCAAATCTTGACGCGCATCATCTTCAATCTGCTTCTTGAAACGCTTCTCTACAATCTTTGCAGGTGCTTTACCCTTACGGAACCCAGGTATACTTGCGTGGGTAGAGTACGCACCAAGAACCTTCTCATAATCTGGAGCCACAATCTCTGCCGCAACATCTATATGCATAACCTTACGACACGAACCCATATCTTCAACTGATACTTTCATTTACATCCCCTATTAAATATTAAAATTAATACAAATCTTTATTGTTAAAAATCCAAGCGAGAAGAATACCCCGATGGTCAGAAATTACCAGCTCAAATTTTGACTTTTTACATCATTTATACCTGAGCCGCCCATAAAACTACCACTCCAAATGATCCCGCAGCTGCGGGATATCACTAAAACGGGAGATATTTCTGACTACTGAATTCCGACTATAGCCATCAGGACTAATCCTTCATAGACATAAGGAATTCAACATTACTACCGGTTTTCTTTAGACGATTGATAATCATCTCCATAGCCTCAACTGGCGGCACGCCACTAACAGCACGACGCAGTGTCCAGATACGACTTAACTCATCAGGATGCAACAGTAGTTCCTCCTTACGAGTACCAGACTTATCAATATTAATCGCCGGGAATACACGTTTCTCAACCAATGAACGGTCAAGACAAAGCTCCATATTACCAGTACCTTTGAACTCCTCAAAAATAACATCGTCCATCCTGCTACCTGTATCAACCAAGGCCGTAGCAATAATTGTAAGACTTCCACCATCTTCAATATTACGCGCAGCAGCAAAAAATCTTCTCGGTTTATGTAGAGCATTTGCATCAACACCACCAGAAAGGATCTTTCCGCTATGTGGTTGTATCGTATTATAGGCGCGCGCAAGACGCGTAACACTATCCAACAGGATAATAACATCTTTACCGCTCTCCACCATACGCTTAGACATCTCAATCACCAACTCAGCAATCTGTACATGTCTTTCAGGTGTTTCATCAAAAGTAGAACTTAGAACATGCGCCTTAGTATTACGCTGCATATCCGTAACCTCTTCAGGACGCTCATCAATTAGAAGCACAGTAAGATGCGCATCTGGATGATTAGCAGAAATACTGTTGGCCAACTGCTGCAACAAAACAGTCTTACCAGTACGTGGTGGAGCAACAATCAGACCACGCTGCCCAAAACCAATTGGCGTAAACATATCGACAACACGCATCGACATCTCTTTAGGGCCAGTTTCAAGAATAATACGTTGATCAGGGAAAATAGGTGTTAAGTTTTCAAACGGAACCCTACGCTTCTTGCTGTCAATCTCTTCATCATTCACGCTATCAACACGCAACAACGCAAAGAAACGTTCTTTCTCTTTAGGCTCTCTTATCTGTCCCTCTATAGTATCACCAGTACGAAGTGCAAATCGCCTTATCTGTGATGGAGAAACATATATATCCTCTGAACATGGTAGATAGTTCGTGTAAGATGATCTTAAAAAACCAAATCCATCAGGAAGAATTTCGATAACACCCTTAGTATGAATAGTTCCTGACTTTCTTGCATGACATTTAAGAATTTCAAAAATAAGTTCATGCTTCTGTAAGGCGCCAAGTTCCACCAACCCCCAATCATTAGCCAACTTATCCAACTCAGGAACAGTCTGCTTTTGCAAGTCAAATAGATTGATAACTATACCTTCAGACTCGCCAGTTCCCTTACGCTCCTGCTGCTTATTTCCACCCTTACCTTTTTTATGGCCGCCATTTTTACCCTTTTTATCTTTATGGTGACGACTGTGCGGATGACGCTGCTTCTGTCCTGATCCATCCTTATTAGAATTGTTTTGCTTAGGCGCATCATTCTTCGGAGCATCATTGTTTTCACTCTCGTTCTTTGGCGCATCAGCTTTAGGAGCGTCAGCTTTGGGAGCGTCACTCTTTGGTGCGTCGTCTTTGGGAGCGTCAGCTTTTGGGGAATCACTCTGAGCCACATCCTTCGTAACAGGAGCCTTCTTAGGAGCACTCTTTCTTACTGTCTTTTTCTTAGGAGCGCTACTTTTAGGAGCATCACCTTCAGGATTATCAACTTTTACCTTATCATTATCTTCTGCCATCTCTATCTCTCCAAAATGTGCCGTAGCACTTTTCCTACCTGTTTTTTTAACATTGAAACTGTTCCGTCATTAAAAATCACAAAATCAGCACGCTTCATCTTAGTCTCTACTGGTAATTGCGCCGATATGCGCCCTATTGCCTCTGACACCGTAAGATTTCTATCCTTTAACCTCTGTAGCTCTATATCTCTGCTACAAGCGACACAAACAATTGCGTCCCATCCATTTTCCATACCTGCTTCATAAAGCAATGGAATAACTACCGCTGCCGCACGATCACTGTCGTGTTCAGACAACCAAGACCCAAATAACTCCTCTACTGCCGGATGCACTAATCCATTAAGAATAAGCCGTGCATCTTCATTAGCAAACACAAGCTTGCCAAGTTTTTGTCTGTCGATCTCTCCATCATCGGCAATAACACCATCCCCAAACTCTTCTTTAATCCGATTATAAACAGCTGTTCCAGACACCATTACACTGTGCGCCAAATCATCTGCATCACAAACAGGAACTCCTGCCGCAGAAAATATTTCGCCCACTAGACTCTTGCCGCAAGCAATACCGCCGGTAATAGCAATTCGTATCATGGTAGAAGTGGATTAATAATTTAGGGGTCAAATTGACGTAAAAAGTCTTCCTCAGACCTTTTGTTATTGAGAATTCATGTAAAATAGACTATTTCGGCTACAACTGTCAACCTATAATTTAAAAAAGAGCATTAACCAACTACTTCAGTTCTTTTGGTATGGTATTCTGCGGGAACCTTATACACCGAAGCAAGAGATATACCTCAAACAAGAGCTACTAGCATAGAAGCAATTATATCCCGAGCTTAACTGCGTCATAACTGTAGGGCTGGAACGGTTGAGCTTGCGAAACCTTCCCGCCGGGCCCGGCTGGAAGGCATCGTACCTCAGCCGTTCCAGCCCTACAATAAACAGATACATTCAGGGCTTGCCCAGAGGAGCATAATTACGCTCCACCCCTACTTCTTCGACTTCGTCATATCAACGCTCTTCAAATAACTAAACAGATCACTATCAGTGGAAAGCACTAACGTTGTACCGTTATCCACAACCTTTTTATACGTCTCCATAGTTTTCAGAAACTGATAAAACTCAACAGAATCAGCATCTTGATTATACGCCTTTGAATATATCTCTGTAGCCTTTGCATCCGCAGTACCTTTAACTTCCTCGACCTTACGGTATGCTTCAGACTTAATTTTGCTTAATTCACGCTCTTTGCTACCCAGAATTCGAGCAGCCTCACCATTACCCTCGGAGCGAAACCGTTCAGCAATCTGTAAGCGCTCGCTTATCATACGATCATAAATTTTCGCACTTACACTCTCATTATAATTAATCCGCTTAAATCTGATATCCAGTAACTCTATGCCAAATACTTTCAGCTTCTCAACAGCAGCAGAGAAAATCTCTTCTTCAACCAGCTTACGCCCTTTACTGATAGGCACCAAAGTTCCAACAACACTATTCGGCAACTCAGCAGATTCATCAACTAGTGGGTTACGCCCTTTTGTTGTTCGAATAATTTCGATCAACTCATGCTTAGCAACCGCATTTCTAGTCTCTGACCCAAGAATATCATTCAAGCGCGACTGTGCGCTCCTCTCATCACGCAACCTTTTAAAATACTGTAACGAATCAACAATACGCCATCTAGCAAATGTATCTACCGATATATAAAGTTTATCCTTAGTAGGCATGTCTGTAGCTGTCCCGTCCCACTCCAGGATACGTTTCTCAATTCGATTAATCTTCTGTATAAAGGGAGTCTTCAAATGTAACCCAGCCGATGCTATAGGATCACCCACAGGATCACCGAACTGCGTAACAATCACCTGCTCAGTCTCTTGGACCACATATAACGAAGACCCAAGCAGAACAACCGCCACCAACACCAACAAAACCACTATAGTTGAAACAAAGCTCTTCATCATTATCTTAACCCCTTCACATCATTTAATTGAAGTAGTGGCAAAACTGACTTTGCGTCACCATCAATAATATTTTTAGATTTAACATTCGCCAATACTTCCTGCATTGTCTCATGATAAATGCGAAGCTTTGTCACTTCCGGCGCTTTCAGATACTCAGATAATACTGCATTAAACCGAAGCGCATCACCTTCAGCC
>DAOVUR010000225.1 GCA_030632465.1 bacterium
ATGCAATCACAACTGACATAAACGGCATAAAAAATATCCACAATACTCGTACATCCCTAAAGACGATAACAAACAGTAGAACAAAAGCTAATGCTGTCACTAAAAGAATAAGTTTTAGATCTTTTTTTAAAACCAATTCGTTGCTTATCGTATGCCTATGTGCCGCAACAATATCAGCATTAATATCTGCGACATACTCCCCCAACACCTTATCAATACGCATAAGTATCTGCTTAGCTTGCTTACTACTACCAAGCATATCCGGCGACTTAATAATCAGTAACGTATGCGTCCCTGCTGGATTAACAAAATGCCCCTGTTCAATTGTGACATTATATCCTGATGCAGTTGACATCCCCTGCATCCGTAACAACATTTCCCCAGCAACAGATAAAGGATCTTTCATGACAAATGGTGCCGCATACCCACCGCCTGGGCCTAGCAGCTGACGATATATAGAACCTATACGACCAGAAATATATGAACCATCCTTCAAACGTTCATCCAGTTCCGCCAAACTATCGGCAGAAACCAGCTCAGGCGCATAATCAAGATACGCAACCACCTGCGCCATCATATCATCGTTACCAACACCACTTATAACCTCACCAATATTCTCTTTTCTCAGATCAGCACTAACGGCATCTGCCAGCTTGAAAAGCCGACTGCTATCCTGTTGTTCTTTTTTGAGACTAATAGAGATCAGCACATTATCCGCAATAGTCGAGTCTTGATAAAAAGCAAGAGACCGCTTTATCAGCGGATGCGCCGGTAGCATCACAGACAGATCGTTATTATACTTAATAAACCCCATGCCAATAGCTGACGAGATAAACAGCAGAAACAAAAGCGCCAATATATACTTCTTATACTTACCCACAAAGAGTTCTATTTTATCATAAAATGAATTAAACATATTTTCCTTACCCATTTTAGTAGTCACCTATCTCCGACTTGTCGCGCCGTAGCGTAGGTAGGTAGTTACTTTCCTGGGTGCCAGACAGTTTCATCAATTGTACTATTCAAAACTGTGTCGACAAAGTTAATTACAGTGCTATCGCCATTAGCTTCATAAATCGCAATAGACTTCAGGTATCCTTCATCTTCCCGAAAAGTAATTAACACCTTCGAGAAGAAGCTGCTCCCTGCATCCTCTTCTTTTGGACGAAACTCAAGTATTACTGGACTCTCGGCAACAAGCTTTATTGAGTAGCTATTGCGTAACTCGGCATATTGCGCAGAAAACCAGAGTCGCATCTGATCAACGGCGGCCCTAAAAGCAGGTTTCTTTTTTAGAGATATCTTTCTGGTCTTACTGGTTTCTTCATCCCACTGCTTAATAATATCACCATCAATAATCATTGCAGAGTGAAAGGGTTTTTCCACATACCATGCAAACGCATCTGGCTGTTGCATATAAATTTTTCCGCATATCTCTAGTTCATGTTTAAATACAGATAATTTACGATGCTGAATAAAACCCGTCGTCATAGTATCAATCTCTTTAAACTTTGATTCAATACGCTTCAACACAACATCAAGCTGATCAGCAGCATGTGCTGATACAGAAACTAAGATAGAGACAATCAGAAGAAGTGCAATTCTCCTCATTGCGGCACCCCGCCTTCTGGGATTTCATAAATTTTAATTTCACCCTCTGCCAGCACTTTGCCCGACTCGTCACGCACAATGCCACCAATAATATTAAAGTCACCAAATGATGTCTGCTTGACAACTTCGACCAATATGCGATCACCCACTCTTGCCGCGGCATAAATCTTAAACTTTTTCGCACCAAGCAGATATCCACCTAACTGCTCTTTACTATTTTCCCGTTCCATGAACCCATTCATAGCAGCAACAGTCTGAGCTGCCATCTCAATATAAACCGCCGTATCTAGCGTACCATCAGAATTGCAGAATAACATATCAGACCGTACTACTAACGAAGATGTTGCACACCCCTCTCCTACGCTATCAAGAGTGTCAATAACTCGCATTGCTCCTTTTTGCGGAATAATTGTATTAACGGCAAATGGCAAATAATCAATCTCCGTTTCTTTACTGCCATGTTCCCAACAGAGCGGATCGGATGCAAGGTAATCGCCAGTCAGGTTATAAGCAGCACCACGACATCCATAGCAATCGCTTGCTTTATCACAGTTACCACATGGTCCTTTTATATTTACCGTATGCTTACGAAGATTATTTATAACCTCACTCTCGGCAAGTATCTCTTTTAATGGCTTATCACGAATATTACCGACAGGGATAGTTACGCCTACACAGGGATTAACATCACCTTGCGAAGTTACCAGACAGGAAAATAGATGCCGTAAGCATTTTGAACCCACTAGAGGAGGCTGTGCATCCCACTTGATACCATATTTTTCTCTATCTATCTTTTCAATCTGCCTGAACAAATCTTCAACATCCTCAAGTGGCGGATTCATGTCATCATGCTCCAGAGCATCCCCTTGCGGGGTAATCATTTCAAAGTACGGGAGAACATCCTGATCGCGTAACCATTGCCATAATCCAGCAAGTTCATCAATATTCTGCTTACATATTATTGTACTCACTGCTAGAAACGGATTCTCTGATGGATATCCAGCGGTACAGAGATTGCGAAAAGCATCTTGAATAATTGTAAAGGCACCATTATGGCCAGCCAGTTCATCTTGTTTCTTTTCGTCAAAAGTATTCATCTTGAGTGCAACACTAACTTTATACTTGAATAAACGCTGGGCAATACCCGTTGTAATCCCAAATCCATTAGTAAACATTTCTATATCCATATTGCGTTCAGCAATATATTCAATGATATCGAACAGATACGGATACAACATAGGCTCGCCACCTAGTAAGATAATCTTACGTGCACCTAGCGAATGAGCCTGATCAATCACATCACACAACTCTGCAAGGGAAAGTTCGTTTTGTAATGTTTCCTTGTCTGGCACATAACAGTACGGACAGCGGAAATTGCAGCGTAGACTAAGCTCTATCTCCATAGATAACAGTTCTTTGTTCTGCATTGCATGCTCAATATCTGCATGCTCAAATTCAATTGTTGGGTTCAATCTACATGTTGACATATTTTTTCCTTAAAATCTCATCTATCAGCTCTCATATCAAAAAAACGTATAGGTTTTCTTGATTGTGCGGTATACACTTTTTCCCGTAACGTCTTCGGATCAGCAATAATAATTTTTGGCTTCACGCGTATATAAGCCTGCACGCTCTCTGCTATTTCGTCAGTTGTTACATCTGTATCTCTCAGCGACACATGTACATCAACAACATCATTAAGCGAATCGCCAGACGATACTTCTATATAATAATCATCGACCGCCACTATCTGCGACAAAGCATTAAATAATGCTGGCGGGTATACTGTTGTACCTTTTATTTTCAACATCTGTTTCTTACGTCCAACAATAGGCCCAAGTCGTGGTGTATTACGGCCGCAAGAACAAGGCTCAGTCATCAAAAAACTTATATCACCTGTTTTAAACCTAACAAGCGGCATACCCTCAACAGCCAACGGGGTCACAACAACCTCTCC
>DAOVUR010000198.1 GCA_030632465.1 bacterium
AACCTATCGCCTCCGGTGCAGCTGTTATATTTGTAGTAGATGCCTCACATCCGCTACGTAATCATGATAAATACGAAATGGAAATATTGCGCCTGATAGGCTGTCCACGTATGGCGCTGATTAATAGTAAGGAAGAATCGTTATATCTGGATGACTGGAAAGGTGAGCTTAATCGCCATTATAATATTATCCGCGAATTTAATGCGCACCATGCATCATTTGCCGAACGTATCAGACTACTCGAAGCATTAAAAGCTATGCAGCAGGAGTGGGAAATAGATCTTTCTTTAGCAATTACAGCCCTAACAGAAAACTGGCAAGCACGCCTCTCGGAAACTGCCGATGATATATGCAACATGATAGAAAAAATTATTGCGTATAAAGAATCAGCACTGCTCGATGAAGAGAAAAAAGATGAGGAAGAATTAAAAAACATACTTTTAGATCGTTATAAGAAAAACATTAATAAGCTAGAGGCACGCTGTCATAATTCTATCAGGAAACTATTTCGTCACGAAGTTTTTGATGGGGATCTCGAATCCAAAGTGATATTTGGTGAGAATGACCTATTTGCCAGTGATACATGGCGAGTATTAGGTCTCAGCCGTATACAGCTTACTGCAACATCAGCTCTTGCCACCGCAGCTGGCGGTGCGGCAGTTGATTTAGCCCTGCCAGGACTAACTTTCGGTATTTTCTCTGCCAGCGGTGCGTTACTAGGCGGCCTTTCCGCATTTTTTGGAGCTAAAAAAATTAGTAACGTGAGAATCGGAAACAAGCTCTGGTCAAAGAAGCTTGGTGGGCAGCAGTTACAGCTAGGTCCTCTAAAAAAAGATTCGCAACTCACATATATTATCATCGATCGAGCACTGCTATATTTTGACACCGTCAGCCAATGGTCTCATGCACGCAGAGAAGATCAGTCACATATTATAAAGATGATATCACAGCCATGGCTAACACGAAACTGGAGCCGCGAAGAACGCGCTACCCTCTCCCATTATTTCCGAAAAAAAGATCTCCGTGAACAAGTTAGCGATATTCTGGTTAAAAAAATGTCACATAGCGTGTAGACAAAAGGCAGACATAGTGATATAAGTGCTTTATGAAATATTTGAATTGGAATAGTGAAAAGAATGAGCATCTTAAGAAAACACGAGATGTATCATTTGAAGAAATAGCTATTTTAATTGAAGCTGGAAAAATCATTAGTATAGAAGAAATTTCTGGTCGAGATAATCAAAAGATGTATGTTATTGAAATTGATAATTATGCAGTAGCTGTACCATTTGTTGAAACCGATAATGAAATCTTTCTGAAGACTATTTTTCCGAGCAGAAAACTTACTAGAAAATATGGCTTAAAGGGGAACTCATGAAAAAAGTAACAGATAATATGCTTCTTCCAATGGATAAGTATGAGAAAGAACTGCTTCAATCTATTGAAAATGACGAATGGATTCCTGTAAAGAATCTAAAGAAAAGCAGAGAGCAGGCAATTACTGCAGCTACCAATACTTTGAAGAAAAACAAACGTATTAATCTTCGTCTTACGGAAAAAGATTATAAACAAATTCAGATCAAAGCTGTTGAAGAGGGCATACCATATCAAACATTAATTTCTAGTATCATACATAAGTATTTAACGGGATCATTTGCCATACGATAACTTTAAGTACTTATGCCCCACCTCATTTCCTCAGTCCCGTCGGAGCTTGGAGCTACCTGAAATAGGTGTTGGATGTTTCATAACCACCCAGTAAGTAGAAATTACAAATGTCACAATAGTAGCCACCTGTATCACCATAGCCTCTTCGCTAGATAAGATACCAAGTGATATAGCGGCAAACGCTACTAGGAGCGAAAATTCACTTGTCTGAGCCAGTCTTACAGATAGCTCTTTCGATAGCTCGGGAGTTTCACCTGTTTTTCTAAATGAGACATTAAATATTACAGCTTTAAGAGGAACAAGTAAGACTCCAAGAGCTATTCCGCCAATAAGTAGTTTAGGATCAAGATGTAGATCAAGCCTTGCTCCTACCGCAAAGAAGAATAGTATCAGAAAAAATTCTCGAAGTGGCTTTAGATGCTCGGCAATTACTAACGCAATTGGGCATGATGCAATAGAGATACCGGCAACAAAAGCACCCATTTCATAAGATAGGCCAAAAACATGCGCAGCTTCTGCCCATAATAGACACCACGCCAATGTTGCGATAAACGTATACTCCTGAACAACACTAAATTTGGTCAGCAACGGTATCATCACAAAGCGCACACCCATAAATGATAACAAACACATAAGTACAAATTTTGCAATAAGCATCATAAATCCCAATGCCATATGATCACTTTGCTCACCAGCAAGAAATAGTATAACAATAATCGCCAGCATATCTTGAAGTAGCAGTACACTTGTCATAATTTCGCCAGTACGCTTATGGTGCAAAGTGGTTGTAGGAATAAGCTTTAGACTAACAATTGTACTTGAGAACATCATAGCTGCCCCTAACACAAGAGCACTACGTGTAGAAAAGTTTAGCATTATGGCAAAGAGAAAAGAGGTACCGCCAAATATTATTGAGGTTGCCAATGTGAGCAGTGATGTTTTCTTAAAAAGCTTTATAAGTTTTCGTGGTTGCAGGTGCAGGCCTATAAGAAAGAGCATAAGCACAACACCAATACGTGCTATCTGTTCAATATGGTCAATCTCCTTAATCACACTTAAACCGCTAGGACCAACTATAATGCCGATTGCTATATAAGCGATAATAATTGGCTGCTTAGCATAGAGAAATATTGTACCCAGTGCGGCGGCACCGACAACAATTACACAAAGCTCAAATATAATACTACTGACGTTCATAAGAAGGCTTTCAATTTATAAGCAATAAATAACTTTTCTGCATCAATCATGCCTTATGCTGCATATTTATTCAAGCGGGATTTTTATTCCTAATCATAAATGGCATTGTACACGTCTAGTAATTACCTATCTCCGCCGTGCCGGGGCGTAGCATGCGAAGCCTGGAGCGAATTGACTCACAATAGATGACACCAAAAAAATCACATAATACTGAGTTAGCTAGAAAGCAGTATTAGATATTTCACCTTGGATATTGGACATTCCTTGCCTGCCCGCAATGCTTTGCATAGCAATGCAGGCGGGTTGGATGTTGGATATTGCTGCCGTTTATGCGAATCTCTTCCTACACAAACAATGGGACACTCCCGTTCTTAGCCTGCTCGTGCATAATACCTCCCGGAGATAGATAATTACTTTTGTCTTATAACAAAAAAACGCTTCACGAATCTCTTCGTGAAGCGTTCTATTTTTTCTGTAATATAACCTATGTAAATTAGTCAAATTTACGTGGTGTATATGCTGTATGTAATAACTCATGCGCCAAATGACTTCCTGGCTCTTTAAGAAACTCATCATACAGTTTGATGATATCAGGATTCTGGTGCGATTTACGAATCGTACTATTTTTATCATCTGTATAGATAGCTTCTTTACGCTTCTCAAGAATAGTGCTGTCGTGAGCCGAGTATGGCTGACCACCGCCATTAAGACAGCCACCTGGACATGCCATAATTTCAATGATGTGATATTCAGCTTCACCTCGTTGGATCTTCTCAAGTATTTTACGAGCATTTCCTAGACCAGATGTAATAGCAGCCTTCAGCTCAAGCCCAGCTACATTAACAGTAGCTTCTTTGACTCCTTCTAATCCACGTACTGCTTTGAAGTCGATTTCTTGTACGTCTTCGCCAGATAGCCAATCAGCTGCTGTACGAAGTGCTGCTTCCAACACACCTCCAGAAGCACCAAAGATCACACCAGCACCAGATGATTTACCTAGTGGATTATCATACTCTGACTCTTTAAGAGTATCTAAAGCAATACCAGCTTCTTTGAGCATATCAGCTAATTCACGAGTGGAAAGAACTACATCTACATCAGGAATACCATCAGTTTTAAGTTCATCTCTATCAGCCTCGTACTTCTTGGCCAGACATGGCATAATTGACACCACAATAATATCTTCGCGCTTAACACCAATCTTTTCTGCGTAGTAACTCTTTGCAATCGCACCAAACATCTGCTGTGGTGATCTTGCTGTAGATGGCATATAGATTAACTCAGGGAACTGATGTTCAAAGAACTTAACCC
>DAOVUR010000194.1 GCA_030632465.1 bacterium
ACATATGAAAATCTCTAAAAAGAAGGCTAAAGCATTGCTAGACAGCCGTAATGTGTATGTTAATCAGCGCAGAATTTGGATGGCTAAGCATGCATTACAGACAGATCTTGAAGTAACTGTTATGGTTGATGATGCTGCTACGAAGAAGGTGAAGGATATAAAAATCCCGATACTGTTAAATAAACCTGACTTGCTCGTAATAAACAAGCCGGCTGGATATCTCTCTAATGGCGGTGCTAATAGCGTGGAAGAAATATTGCGTAAACAGCTCAACAATCCCGACCTTAGAGTTGTGCATCGTCTAGATAAAGATACATCAGGCTGTTTGCTCGTTGCCAAAGATGATAAATCGTTTCATAGATTAGTGGATGTGTTTCGCCGTAAAGAGTTAACTAAAGTGTATCATGTGATTGCTACAGGAAAAATGCATGTTACGGCAAAGAAAATTAATAACTCACTGGATGGCAAGCAGGCGATAACGGGATTAAAGACTTTGGACGCGAGTTCTGATGCGACACATCTGAAAGTTAAGATCGATACAGGGCGTACACATCAGATCAGGCAGCATCTTGCGGAGCTGTATCATCCAGTGCTTGGTGATAAGCAGTATGGAACTAAGCGGAAGTCGGTTTTTAAAGAAGTGAAAGTGAAACGGCAGATGTTGCATGCATCTGATATATCTTTTACGCATCCGAACAACGGAAAGCCTATTAGAGTTAACGCTCCACTACCGAACGATTTTAATAACTGCCTGCATCAATTTGGACTGACGTAGAAAATGGTGAATGGTAAAAGATAAATGGTGAAATTTTAGGGGATATCTTGTGTGGGTACCCTTTTTTATTAAATAGGGGGGATGGATAGTATGGAGTTTCTTGTCTTTGTAAATTTTGTTTTGTTAGTTGTTTTGTTGGCCCATATTGGCAAGATTAATAGTCGAATTCGAACCATACTCAAGGAAACAGAAGTTCTTAAAGGACTGTTGCGTGTGGGCGCCTTTAGGAAGCCCGTTTCAGACACAAAGCCTGTAGCAGTCGAGCCATCTACTTCTTCACCATCTGCCAAGTATCATGAAGTTATAGCAACGAAATCAGCGGCTAAAACGGAAGTGGAGACATTTGGCGAAACTGCGCCGCCGCCATTACCTGAAAAGATGGAGTCTACATCTGAAAAGGTAGCTAAATATACAAAATCTCTTGCCGCTACAGTTGATACTGCGCCAGTAACGCCAAAACCAGTAGCTCCAATAAAAGAAAAGAAAACAATAGAGGAACAGCTTCCATCATGGGCAGCTAGGATGTGGAACTGGTTCTTGGTTGGTAAAGAGTATCGCCCAGTAGGGATGCCAATAGAATTTGCGGTTGCCAGCATCTGGATGTTGCGCGTGGCTGTTGTTGCGCTTGTTATGGGAATGGGATTTTTTCTCAATATGTCGTCTGATCAACCTTTTCTTGGCGGTGAGTATGGACGCATTACTTTAGCATTCCTGGTTGGTAGTACTATGCTGGGATCAGGACTATTCTTACTGGGTAAGAAATTTAACCTCAATGGTGAAGGGTTGGTTGGTGGCGGCCTTCTGATTCTTTATTTCTGCTGTTACGCTGCAGGACCACGTTATGGCATTATAGATTCAGCATGGGCCTTTGCCTTGATGGGGTTGATAACTGTTGCGTCAGGCGTTATTTCGGTAAAAGTTAATAGCTTAATGATTGCCGTGATCGGGTTGGTTGGCGGTTATGCGTCGCCGCATATGTTGCCTACTGGCGTTGAACAGTTGCCACTATTTTATAGCTATATTATTCTGTTAAGTGTTGGTGTATGGCTTGTGGTACGAGTACGGCCGTGGCAGATATTGCTCTACAGTTCATTTATCTGTTCCTATGCGTTAATTCTGAATAGTCTTTCTGATACAACACCAGAGATGTTTGGCATGGTGATGGGGTTTGTAACTGTTATATTTGCAATCTATGCAACAATGGTATATGTCCATAATATACATAACGAAAAAGATGCGACGGTACCAGAACTGCTGCATGTAGTGATTAATGCACTGGTTTATGCTGCCATTGGCTACTGGCTTATAGAACGAGCCTTTCCTAAGGAAGCAGCCGCTGTGCTTTCCATCTCATTAGCAGCGTTTTATATTGCACAAGTCTGGACATTCCTTCAGATGAAGATCAATCAGCGTATGCTTCTTATGGTGCTCTTAGCATTGGCCGCCGGCTTTGTGGTCTGGACATTACCGCTCTTGTTGAGGAATGGATCGTTAACTATTGGATTTGCAATTCTTGCCTTTATGTTCTTATGGTTGGGGCAGAAGTTAAATAGTAGGTTCTTAAAAGCTTTATCTTATGGACTCTACTTTTTCACCTTCTTCCGCATGATAGCATTTGATTTAGATCGTAGTTACGGACATGGCCTTCAGGGTACGGCTGATGGGTTCATGGCATACTTCAAAGTTGCTATAGGTAGATTTATGACATTTGGTATTCCTGCTGCATCTACACTTGCGGCAAACTACCTGCTACGCAAGCCGTGTGATGGCTCAGCGATAACGGTGGATGGGGATGTTGCTATCAAGGCTGATGGTGGGTCTGTTCTAAGTGCTGTTTTCCAGTGGGCCGTTGCGCTTCTGGTATTTATATTTATGCTACTAGAATTTAATGATTTTCTTAGCGATAGCGGTATGTGGAATCGTCCCGTGTTAACTCTGGTATGGTGTTTAATGGCTGGGTATTGCCTGTTTCGATTTATTCAGGGTGAGTTTGCTCGGCTGTGGATGGGTGGTGTGGTGCTATTCTTTGTCATAGGAAGTGTGCTGAAACTGTTGGTGTATGATGCACGTCAATATGGATTAGATGGTATTCTATATTCCGACCCTTACACTATGTGGGAATGTTTTTCACGATTCACAGATTTCAGTTTTGTGATTGGTCTTCTCTTTTTAGGTGCATGGGTATTACGACGTAAGCGTCCTGAAATGAGTCTTGCGCCATTCTTTGGTTACGGCGGCCTTGCGTTACTGCTGTTATACCAGACATTAGAGCTTCGTAGTTTGCTTGACTGGAAGCTAATAGACTTTGTGGAGGGTGGAACCTCTGTGCTGTGGGCGTTAAATGCTATTATATATATTATTGTAGGCATGATTAAAAATCAACGTGGATTGCGTTTTGTTGGCCTAGGGATGTTTGTGGTTGTTGTCTTGAAAGTGTTTATTGTGGACTTACAGGATATGCCACTTAGTTATCGTGTTGTGGCATTAGTTGTGGTTGGTGTGCTCATGATGATAGGTTCATTCATCTACGTCTTCTCAAGCGGAAAATTCTCGATTACCAGTGGTGACGAAGAGGATGAGACGAAAAAGAACGTTATTGAAGAATAAAATGTGAAATAACATTCTCCCTGAAGGGAGGAACATCTTTTGAAAGGAATACAAAGATATGCTGAAAAGAATAATGAGTGTAGGTTTATTGATGATCTGTGCAACAACAGTTTGGTCGGTTGAGAGTAGTATGTATCCATTAACAAAGTCGTTAGAGGTGGATGCGCAGCTGACTAAGGATGTTGTGGCGTTTGATATGGATGAAGAAGTTTTTGCTACTGGTGGTCGGCTAAACAGAATGCGTATCTATCGGGATGGTGCAACGGAAGTCCCGCGTATCATCCGTGTTAAGAAACTAATAAAGTCAGTAGAGGTTGTTAGGCAGTATCCTGCTAAGTTAGAGAGCCTTAAGATGCTGGATGATAATCAGATGGAGATACTGGTTCGTTGTCCGAAGAAGATGCCCGCGGACTCTAAGTTTATATCGATAAATCTACAGACTAGCTTGAGGAACTTTGAGAAGCAGGTGGATGTTTATGGGGCAGGTGTCAATAATGAGTGGGTTCTATTAAGCAAGGAGTCCACACTATTTGATTACTCTAGTTATATGGACTTGCGTAATACTAAAGTTAAACTGCCGGCCAATACGCATAAACGATACCGCTTAGTTGTACGGCAACGAGATGAGAATACGCCATCACCTTTAACTAATCTGTCTAAAGAGACTCGTGGTGGAAAGGTTATTTCTGAAGTAGAACAGCGTGAGTTTCGTGTTCGTCCATTTAGGGTTGAGCGCATAACAGTAGGTGCATCGCGCCAGCGTCAGAGGGTGTCAAAAGAGGTGATCCGTGATTATACAGTGGTTAGCAGCACTAACTATCTAGATAAAGCTAAACC
>DAOVUR010000090.1 GCA_030632465.1 bacterium
GTCTCAGCGTTTTCATAAAAAACTATACCAAAAACAGTATCCAAATCTTCTTCTAACGCCATGTACCCTTTAATAGTTGACCACAACCCTTTGCCACTAACATGTACCGCATAGAGTTTATTTGCTGTTACTGCATCTGTATAGATGTAGAGCGGATAGAACTTTTTAAGCCCT
This sequence comes from bacterium, assembly GCA_030632465.1. Lineage (GTDB taxonomy): Bacteria > Verrucomicrobiota > Kiritimatiellia > UBA8416 > CAMZLY01 > CAMZLY01. The sequence continues at coordinate 175 of DAOVUR010000090.1, forward strand.
GTAGCTTTATCACGCTTATTGATCTCTTCTGGTGTCAGAGCTGCAACTTCTTTTCCGGCAACAACTTTACCCTCAGCATCAAGTACTAAACCAGTAATCTGCTCTGCAAAAACTTTTTCAATTGTCTCGGCATCTTTAACAGCTTGTCCAGCTGCATTTGTAACACCAAAGACCTGCAAAACTTTTGTCTTAATATCATTAGCCTTATTCGCCTCCTGAAGCGGAGTAAGAACCGAAGAAACTACAGCTAACAATATACTGCATACCAAGCAGACAGTCGTAGCAAATCCTATAATTTTAAGCTGTTCACGCACGTCGTTTTCTCCTTCGCACATGAGCATCAACCACAAAGCTATCAATCAATGGCGCCATCAGATTCATAAAGAGGATCGAAAGCATTACACCTTCAGGGAAGCCAGAATTAGCAACACGAACAATAATAACCAACATACCAATCAAAAATCCATATATCCACTTACCAGCATTAGTAGCTGCAGCAGAAACTGGATCAGTAGCCATAAAGATCGCCCCAAACGCAAAACCACCAGCAACTAAGTGGTAATAAGGCGGCAACTGCGCCATCGGAGAATCACCAATAAAGTTTGCTAGATATCCGGTTGATAGCAACCCTATTACAGTCGCCAACATAATACGCCATGACGCCACACCTGTTATAAGAAGAACCGCCGCACCAATTAGGCAGGCAAGCGTACTGGTCTCCCCTATACTACCAGGGATAACACCAAGAAACATCTGCATAAAATCAACATGTCCAAGCTCAATAGCCTGCAACAAAGTCATACCCTCTGGTAACGAAGCAACAAAGCCTAATGGTGTAGCACCACTAACAGCGTCTACTACTGGCGCGCCAGCTACATGTGCAACCCAAACATCGCCCGTCATAGATTTCGCATAGGCAAAAAATAGAAATGCACGAGATAGTAATGCAGGATTAACAATATTCATCCCGGTCCCGCCAAAAATCTCTTTACCAATCACAACTCCAAATGAAATACCTACAGCAACCTGCCAGAGCGGAATGGTAGGTGGAAGAATCAATGGGAACAGAAAACCAGTTACTAGTAAGCCTTCATTAATTTCATGCTTACGAATACAGGAGAACAAAACCTCCCAGAACCCACCAACTGCATAAGAAACAATCAGTATTGGCAGCATAATAATCAGACCGCGAATTACATCATTAAGAAATGCAGCCGCAAAAACATCACTTGCAATAAATGCATTACCAGCTTCGGCAACAGCATTAACCACATTATACTGATGTCCCGCATTCCAGATACCAAAGAAGAAACATGGCAAAACCGCATAGATAACCGTCATCATGACGCGCTTCATATCAATAGCATCACGAACATGTGCACCAGAACCAGTCCTATGATCAGGTGTAAACATAAAAGTGTCAGCCGCATCAAAAATAGGTCCGACAGCACCAAACTTGCCATCTTTCTTGAACAGATGCCTAACCTTATCATGCATATTTAAAATAAATTTCATCTTATCTTTCTTATTCGGGCAGACACATAGGTCTACCCCTACAAAATCTTTATAACCCAGCAAAGTTTTATCTTTTACCTTTTTACTTCCTAGTTCATCGCTCCATGAGGCAAAGCCGAATGGTTAAACGCCTTCTTCCTCAATATCTTGCAGCCCTTTTTGAATAATATCCTGTACTTCAATCTTACTTGGGCAGACAAAATCACATAATGCAAAATCTTCAGGATCGGTTTCTAAGATACCAAGGGAAATCGCTTCGTCCGTATCTCCAGCCAAAACAGCTCTAATCAAAAAGTCAGTCATAATATCAAGCGGCATAACCTTGTCATAATGACCAGTAAGAACCATTGCCCGCTCTTCGCCATGCATATTAGTGCCAAGGCTCCATCGTTTTCTTAAAAACGGCAGGAAAGATGATGCTACTAAGCGCATAAAACTGTACTGATTGAATCCCGGCATTGTCCATCCAATAAAATTACGCTCTTTATCCTCTTTAATAACAGTAATTGCCGACTGACCAAATCGTAGATGAGCATCTTCTTCTATAGCTACACCAGACAAGATATCACCATCAAGAACACGAGCCGCTTCATCAGTTAGTGATTCTTTTAATAATCCGCCTAACTCACCGCCAGCATGGATACGGTAGTGATGACGCGCTTCTTCTTTTACTAAAGGCCCACCCAAGGAGACTATTCTTGATGTTGGAATTGTACCATCCAGAAATAGACGACCAAGCAACACTACATCAACAGCCTTAACAAACCATACAACATCATGAATCCCCATCGGTGCAATACGACTTATATGAACAGTTGTGTTTCCTGACGGATGCGGTCCGCGAAAAGTGTGAGTTTCAACATTCTTAGCCGCAAGTAATGTCTGACCGCTTTCGTTAGCGTCCATGCATAAATGAACTGGACCGTTAGAAAGCTTTGTCAAAAGATCAAGACCCGCTTGGAACGCTTCAGGATCGTCCACTACCACAGCCTCGGCGTCAGCCTGGAACGGACCAGTGTTCATTGCGTTAACAAAGATAGATTTAGGCGTAACAGTAGCATCTGCCATATTGGAGAAAGGTCGTTGCCTGATTAAAGCTAGAAATCCTGTAGTTGTAAGCTGATCAAGAATAACCTTACGATCAAGACCCTTGATTCCAGCTTCACTAAACTTTTGAAACTCCTCAGCCTTATCCACTGTAGCAACTTCAATAACAATCTTTTCAACAAAACGACGTGCACCACGAACAATAGAGATAACCTTACCTGCGGCAGGTGCGCGCAACTTGAAATCAACATTACCCTTATCTTCCATCAGCTCACTACCGCGCTGTACAATATCGCCTTCAGCAACCTTAAGGCGCTGACGCAACCCTCTAAACTCTAAAGGATAGATAGCAACCGTAGCAGACGACTTGATATTCACAATATCCACATCAGGCTTACCAGCCAGTGCAATATCAAATCCCTTTTTAATCTTAAAATCCACGTTTCTATCCTTTTCTTACCAGCTCCGTCAGAGACGTCGCCCTACCAAATAAATTATAACTGATTTAAGAACAAGGAACACCGATTAACGAATTATTATGTAATTCTAAAATCCGAAATCGTTAATCCTTGTTCGATATTTCTTTTAATCCCGCGACAATCACGACTAAAGCTACGCTCGTCGCTTTTGGCCGAGACGACCAACCCTACATTTTTTCTACTGAATCCTGACTTCTGAATTCTGTCTACTACTCAATAAAACCTTCTACTACAGGCTGAAAAAATGCCGCAACATACTCTGCCCACTTTTTCTGAACATCCGGCCATTCTTGCAAACGGCTTTCTGCTTGTCTAGTTAAACGATTAATTTCTTTTACCGGCTCGATCTCTGAATCTATAAAGTCTGCCGCCGTTAGCTTATTCTGTCGCGCATCCTGACCAAGCGTTTTATCACTTGTTGCCGAGTCACCATTAGCATCCAGCAGGTCATCTGCAAGTTGATAAGCGGTACCAAGATCAAAACCAGACTCAAGTAAGGCTGTAGCAAGAGATAAATCAGACCCAGCACCCGCATAGGCTGCATAGGCAAAAAGAGAACCGGTTTTACGGCGCGCAACATTCAGACACTGCGCCCAATCACGAGGTAGATCTTCAGCAAGCAGCTCCTGCTCTAATTCTGCATTACATACCTGCTGTAACATATCAACCAATGTCGCCATCAGTTTCGTATTACCAATATCTGACATTAAGGAAAAAGCACGACATAAAACATAATCACCCATCAAAATGGCGCCAGTAGTGCCCTTCTCATGCCAAAAAGCCGCTTTTCCTCTGCGAGTTAAGCCGTGATCAATCACATCATCATGCAATAGTGAAGCAAGGTGCACCATCTCAACCGTCGCCGCACCTTTTAAACAGTTTTTATCAGATAAATCAGTTGCCGAGCCAATAGCGAGAGTCAAGCGCGCACGTAGCATCTTACCCATGCCGAGAAAAGGGAGTAACTCATCAGCAATAGAAGCCAGCGAAGAGTCTTTTAACATCTCTTCACTTATCAGTGATTCCAATGCTTTTATTTCTGATTTGCCATCCAATACCATTACAAAATTCGCTTTATTGATACCTACATAACATGGAAATAACCACCGCTAGTATCATACTTAAAGATATAGCCGCGCCATAAAGAAATGTATATTTACGTATTACCCACGAAAAGGCAAGCCGTATTGTTACGCACCTGCCTCTAAAGTGCTAGCAGATCCTAACACTTTAGATGCGGCTTCTACTCTGGAAGATTAACTTTTATCAAATAGAAGTTAGGATCACTGACACGCTCTATACTATCAGTGTAAGTGTTAAGCCCAGTTACACCATATAATCCAGTGGTCACACTGCTGAAATTGAGATCTAAATCCGATGTCCACCAGACGCTATACATTCTATTACTATTCCCTTGCCATAGTATCACTGAATCTCCAGCAGCGGTAGCGACATCACTCATTTCAAAGAAGGAGCTACTATTAGTTGGGTCGGTTAAAGCTATCCATTCCGCATAGTTATCAAATGAGTCACCATCAGGATCAGCATCCTCTGCGGAATCAGCACCATTAGTAAAGTAATAATCTAACCACCAACTAGGGATATTACCCGGCGGCACCTCATCACCAAGACTAATTATGCTAAAGTTATCAATGTAAGATGGTGTAGCACTCCTATCATTGTCTACTTCTACACTACTAAAGCTTACAGCTACATTTGTACCAAAAGCGAGATTAGTAAAGACAAGGTTATCATCAACATACAGACTCCACTCTCTGTTGCCATAATCGCAATTTAAGGTATACTTATACCACGTGCCTAAATTAACGGTGAGGTTGGTATAGGTCAACTGAACCGTATTACTGTAAGCAACAATATTTCGGTCTGCATTCAGGTGAAACCCAGCAGCAACAGTGTCAGGAACCTCTCGGACATCCTCTGTTATTGTTTGATCTTTCGCGTAAAAGATAACCTGAACATTAGTTTGTGCATCATAATATTGATGATTCAAAATACCATTCTCCACTGCGCAAGACTGACTACCTGCATACGCATCACTATTCACAACCACAACATTAGTTGACTCAGATACCCAGCCATGCTGGCCATCTACAGGACCTAGCACACCTGCGTTAGTTCCGTCATTCTCAAATGTTTCATTAAATGGCAAGGAGAAATCTGGGTCAAGATCAGTTTCAGTCTCATATACTATATACTCATTGGTAAACTGAGGTGCAGACATCGTAATGGTACCGTATCCGCTTATAAAGCCAGCATCATGGCCCATTAAGACCGTTACTGTCTGATTAGTGTTCCAATTGCTGTCTGTATACAGAAGTGTATTTGTTGAAGTGATCTGCACATCAGCATTATAGTTTGAGACTGTTAAAGTAACTGTAATATTAGAAACAGGCATATTAGAAAGCTTAACGTAAAACTCACCTGCCTCTCCTTCAGTAACGGTAATAGAGTCTGGCGTTGCCACAAGCGTAGGTAGATACTGATCATTCAGCGCTTCTATAGCAGCACGCATATTCGGCAATGGCCCAATATGACCACCAGCACCTTGAGCAATACCAGTATCTTTTAACAATTGACGTATCTCGATTGGGCCAAGTGTAAAGCCAAAATTCTTTAAGCAGTACGATTGTAGCGCAGTACATACCCCGGCTACCATAGCACTACCTGAGCTCGTGCCGGAAAAATAGCTATGATAACATTGGCGGGTATCACCGTCACCATTCCAAATATCACCTGTACTAATATCACCAAGGGTCGCTACGGACCAATCTCCCCATCCATGCACATCCACACGTGAGCCATACGTACTAAAAGACGCTTTGTTATGCGCTAGGTCGCCCGTACCGGCACCAACAATAATGGCGCCACTATCACCACGCGCCATGTATGTGTCATAGAACGGCCTATCAAGGTCACCATTCCCATTACCAGCCGCCGCCACAATGACCACTCCAGCATCAGCACCCATTCTGACCAAAGCCCACACTGTTGGATCATACTCTGTTGCGACAAGGACAACAACTTCGTCAATAGTTTCTCCACCAGTCTGCGATTCAAAGAGAACGATATCGCCTGCTGCCGAGTCGCCGATAGCACCTATATACGCATTTAACCAGTCAAACTCCGCTGAATAAAATGTACACTTAGATGCCGGCGCTAAACCACGCATACCATAGCCGTTATCTTGTGCCATCGTTAAACCTACGACAGGAGTAGCGTGAGAGGAATAAGTACTTCCTGAATTTGTATTAAAAAGAGTAATATCAGCGTCAACCATATCTTCATGGTCAATCATAGGAACTCCACCCTCAATATCAGAGAACCGTATCCCCGCACCATCAGCACCAACAGAATAAGCGTAATCGGCATCAACACCTGGATTTGGGGGTAAGTGACCCTGATATGAAGTATAGTCTAGTGTTGGCGGCGCGTAATCCTCTGGTGGAGGATAGTTTTTGGTAGTGGATTCAATGGAAACGAACTCAACAACATCAAGCGCTTCCAATGCTTTCGCTGCCGCAATAGTTTCCGCCGAACCACGCACAGGTGTAGTTGCAACTATAAATCCACTAAGATCAGGCTGAGATCTGCCGGATCGTTTAGCTGCCCGTGACTCCATATCAAGCAACTCAGTTTGACTACGCACAAATAGCGGCTGGTAAGTAATTCCAAAGTCAGTAGTAACAACTGATAATTTATCTACATTAGCTGACACCCGTAACTCTTTACTATCAACATCAGCACGAGCTGTCGTTGAGTCTTTGAACTTAACAATTATTCTATAAAGCTCACCTTCCGGAACATTTTGGTCCAGATTATTACTACGCACTTCATTACGAACCGCTAAACTACCGCCTCGTGAGTTTATATTGATTGTCGGTGTTGACCTTACTATTTTCCAGCTATCATTTTGCGCGGCAATTCCCGAAAGAGGCGCCAGCAATAACAGTATCAAACTAAACTTCTTCATATTATTCTCCAAAACTTCATATTATTCTAGTATTTATTATCAATCTATTATTAACGGCTATTACGGGAGCTCAACTTGAATCGTGTAGAACGGCCCATATATAGGGTTATTAGTATCCTGTAACGAATCAGCCCCGCCAATACCAATGTAATTTGTAGCCCCAGGTACCAACTGCCAGTCGCCATCTATA
>DAOVUR010000248.1 GCA_030632465.1 bacterium
ATCACCAAACTGATCAGCATCAAGAATATTGACCACTTTGAGCTGGATTGCAATCTTATCGCTATCATTAGCTGTCAGCGGTGTACTGCTGGAGATAGCTGATGCTTTATTCATGCGCACTAGAAATGTATCGCCTTTTTTTAGCCCTAGTCGATGAGCAATGCGTATGTTCAAGATTGCTTCATTAGGATTGAGATCTACTATATCTAATTGCGTGCTAGCAAATTCCCAAAAGCGTTTATCAATGCCGTATATCTGTGCACTGTTTACACGTGCTTGTCCACCAGCGGCGATTGCGATTCCTTGACTATACAGAATGGGTGCAGCTATCAAACCATCTGATGTTAACGCATCGCATAGTTTAGTGGTAAAGAATCTATCGCCAGAGATAATGGTAGTCTCTGTTTTGCCTATATGGTTAAGAGTAAGTTGTCGTAAGCTGAGACGAACGGAGTCACCAATTATCAAAGCACCAACGAGTACAGATGTGCTTATCATTGTTCCTAGTAGTACCCCAATATGGCTGCGCTTGTAGTATCGAAGATTGTTAAATATTAGTTTTATGTAGTTCATAAAAAGTTTTAAGTGTTAAGATTTAAGTTTTAATCCTGTAGATCTTGTAAATACTGTCTAAAATAGTTTTCCATCTTCAAGTATAAGTTGCCGGTTCATGTGTGCTGCAAGTGTGGAAGAATGCGTTACGGTTATTAGGGTGGTGCCTTCGCTTTGATTGAGTTCGACCAGTAATGATGCAAGTTGTTCAGCAGCAAGTCTATCAAGTGCACCAGTAGGCTCGTCTGCAAGTAAAATGGAGGGCTTGTTGATTAAGGCACGAATAACAGCTACTCGTTGCCGTTCACCTCCAGAGAGCTGACCAGGATGATGGTTTGTATGGTCGGCAAGTCCTACTTGTTCTAAAAGTTGTAGTGCTCTTTTGTGGCTTGCTTCCGGACTGTTTGCTGTGGCAATAGGTAGGGTAGGTAGTAATACATTTTCTAATACAGTACATTGCGGCAACAGATGGTGTAGTTGAAACACAAAACCGACTTCATTACTTCTTATAGTTGCGCATTTTGAGTCGTTTAACCTAGAAATGTTACGACCATTTAGCTCTACTATGCCACTATCTGCTTTATCAAGCGTTCCGATGATATTGAGTAACGTGCTTTTCCCGCAACCTGAAGGTCCAGTTATTGCAACTGATTCACCAGCCTTAACTTCTAGTGATAAATCTTGTAGTACTGGTCTGTTTTTATCGCTACTCGGCATGTTATAGCTTTTATTTATATTGGTAAGTCTAATAGCAATCTCATTATTCATATTGATACCTGTTTTTATTTTGTAATAGCCTATCTCCGAGAGGCGTTAGGTGTGTGTGCTACCTCTCGGAGATAGGTAGCTACTGTTCTCTCTGCCATACGTTCAATGCTGAAATCTTTTTCTACCGCCACCTTACCTTGTGAGCCTATACATTTTGCTCGTTCAGGATCAAGCAGTAATGACCTTAAAGCATCGGCAAGATATGAAGGGCGGTTGGGGCTGTAGGTTATACCTCCATAAGTTGCCTCTATTAGTTCAGTAAAAGAACCTTCATTTGGTTGAACAACAGGGATGCCGGATGCCATCGCTTCCAGCAGGTATGTGCCAAACGCTTCACCTTTTGGTACTGGTACAGATAACACAGATATATTCTGTAAAAACTCTATCCGTTTCTCTCTCGAAAAATCTGACTTTATTATTAAGTCTTTCTCAAAGCCAAGTTTGGTGAGACGTTTTCTTATTTTGCTGACATACTTAATGTCATCACCGACTAAACCACCAGTGGCGTGTAGCTGTAGATTCTTGAGTTCAGAAGATTGTTTTAGAATAATAAACGCATCTATTAAGATACTGAAACCTAGCGACTCGGTAATTTTTGAGAGATAACCTATTGTTGGAATCACGGGAGTCTGGTCTGATGAGTGATATCCTTCCAAGTCAATACCAACAGGGATAACATCTATTTTGTCATCACTGATACTCATCTTTGTTTGCATAGTATCTGCATAATATTTACTGACCGCAATAAAGCTATCTACATACTCTGCTTTCTCTGACATGATTTTCCAGATCTGATCACGTTGCGGGTTACGCATTGCGTCAACCCAGAGATCTTCATCTTGAAGTGAACAGATGATTGTGCAGTTGAGTCTAGCCTTGAGTGACTTTGCTAATCCTAACAGCAGTGCATTTGATATATGGATAATGTCAGGTTTTTCATGTTCATTTAGCCATTCAACAAGAGTGTCTATATCGTCAGACATAGGGCCATCTTCTCCCTTGAGCATAGCTATGGTCATATCCTCTAAGCCGACAGCGCTAGTTGATTCAGATTTTTTGGCGGCAAATCGCAATAGTAGTTGCGAATCAAGTAGTTTGTTCAACCATGCAGGTGCTTTTTGTAGAAAAGGGAATTTATATTTCAAATACATATTAACTGCACCAAAGAAAATAGGTGTATCAGCATCCTGTACCGATTCATCACTGAATATGGGGAGATACATAGGTGCGGTAAAGACGTCATGCCCCTGCTTGCGAAGTTCCATAATCAGTGCAGCATCACGCAAACAGTTCTGGCAGTAGAATGTCCCGCCAGAACCAGGTACGATATAGGCAATCTTTTTAGACTGTAGTGGTTTAGGCTGTAGGCTGTAGGCTGTTGATGTCATTATTATACTCTTTATTTATAATATCCTGTTAATCTTGTGGATCCTGTCAAATTCTTTTTTTGTACTCGATAGCTTATAGTCTATCGAAATATATACAACGTCCCATCTTTGCTGCCGACAAATATCATTCCACCAGTAACTGCAGGTGAGCCTGTTAGCTCGCTACCGATTTCATATTGCCATATTTTACGGCCGTCGTCTAAATTTAATATGTATAGTCTGCCGTCTAGTGATGCTGCAATGACGCTGTCGCCGCAAATCACAGGTTATGCGTCCATCTTTCTTTTTGTAACGAAGGTCCATAATTATTGTACAGTTTCACGATTCTGGCAGTATAGC
>DAOVUR010000125.1 GCA_030632465.1 bacterium
ATCTGTGGTCCATCAATAACATCAGGAATTTTTCCGTAACCAAGAAGCTCTTTGGCGCCTGGGTCAAGAATCTCGTAGCCAGTTGAGAGCACAACTGCACCAACGGTGAAGTCGAGTTGCTGATCACGCTGATCGAAATCAATACAGAAGGCTGGACATACGTTTACGCATTCCATGCACTGTGAGCATTCGCCGCAGTTCATACAGCGGTGTGCTTCTTTACGTGCTTCTTCTTCTGTCATTACTTTCTCGTAGCAGTCGAAAGTTTCTTTTCGTTCTTCGATAGCTATGGTTGGCTGTGGAACAGGAGTGCGCCCTTTGAAATCTTTTGATTCACCAAGAACAAGCTCTTTATCTGTTTTCTCCAGCAGGATATCAAATGGTGTATCCATAGGTTTCTCTTGTAAGTAGAGATCCATGTGGAATGCCGCACGACGCCCTTGAGCAATAGCGTTAATAATCATTGTCGGAGCGGTTGAGCTATCGCCACCAGCAAAAAGCATTGGATCAGCTGTCTGTAGTGTACGTTCATCAGAGTCTAGTAATCCCCACTTATGGCTCATCTCGCCAACAAATTCTTTGGTGGATGGCAGTAGACCAATAGCAAGAACAGCGAGGTCAACAGGAATGACTTCTTCTGATCCTTCTACAACTTCTGGTCGACGACGTCCGCTATCATCAGGCTCACCTAATTCCATTTTCAGACATTCAACAGCTTCTAGTTTGCCATCTTTGCCGATAAACTTTTTAGGAGAGCTGAGTAGCATGAGTTCGACGCCTTCTTCTACAGCGCCTTCTATTTCCCAATCATGCGCAGGCATCTCATCACGTCCGCGACGATATTGGATGATAACCTTTTTGGCGCCCATACGAATTGCGGAACGTGCTGGATCCATAGCGGAGTTACCGCCACCGATAACCATAACGGTTTTGCCTTTGATGTCTGGAGCGGTGCCGATATTTACTTCACGAAGAAATTCCATGCAGCCTAAGATGCCTTCTAGATCTTCCCCTTCAACATCTAGCGTGCGTTCGTCAGAAGCGCCAGTAGATATAAAGACTGAGTCAAAGCCCTGTTCTTTTAGACTAGCAACTGATTCGACGCGAGTGCCTAACTTGATTTCTACGCCAAGCGCGGTTACATTTTTGATATCACGGTCGACTACATCTTTTGGTAGACGATATGCAGGAATACCTGTGCGGAGCATGCCGCCAGCTTCTGTTTCTGCTTCAAAGATTGTTACTTGATGTCCGTTACGTGCCAGGTAAAACGCGGCACTAAGTCCGGCAGGTCCTGATCCAACAATGGCGACTTTAGTTTTAAGCTGATTCTCTACAGGGCCATATTCTGGCTCTGGATGTTCATCATAGTAGTAGTCAGACATAAAGCGTTTAATACCGCGGATATGCACAGTTTCTTCTTTTTCGCAGCGAGTACAGTCAGATTCACATGGAGCATAACATGCTCTAGCAAGACTACCTACAAGAGGCGCATTTTCTAGATGAAGATTAAAAGCTTCCTTATAGCGTCCGGCGCGTACTAGTGAAATGTATCCACTTGCTTTAACGTTACCGGGGCATGTGAAGGTACATGGTGCTTCACCACGACGGTCGATGATAGCTTTTTTTGGCACAGCCTGCGGGAAAGGGATATGTGCTACGCGGCGCGTAACCAAGTTGTAGTTGTACTGGTCAGGAACAGTGACGGTACATACTTCTTCGCACTGACCACAACCGGTACATGCATCAAAGTCTACGTATGCGGCTTTTCTGTGCATATCTACAGCAAAAGTTCCATCGTCATTACGTACAATGCCATCAACTTCTGTATATACTAGAGGGTCAATATTAGGGTGATGTGCAGCAGCAGACATTTTTGGTGTTACAATACAGCTTGCACAATCTAGGGTCGGGAATACTTTACTTAATAGAATAGCTTTACCGCCAATACTGGAGTTTTTTTCAACCAGCAAGACTTTGTATCCCATGTCGCCAAGAGAGGCGGCAGTTTCCATGCCGGCAATACCGGCGCCTACGATCATTACGTCGTAATCTACTTTTTTGTTATTTGGAGTCAATTTTTTCTAACTCCTTCTGAAATTTATTCATATGAGCCACAAAGTTATCAGCACAAACCGAGCAAATACCTGACATTTTCAGGCGCTTCGGGCTAATGCCATGTTCTTTCATTAAATCTTGAGCCATTTTGATAGCGGCACTGGTACGTTCGTTGCAGTCAGATAGATATGCGCAATCTCCACCACAAGCAGCAATGAAGACGCCATCGAAACCTTTTTCAATAGCATGGACAACCCATGATGGCTTTACCCCGCTAGAGCAGGGTAATGGGATGATTTGCACATCCGTGGAGTAGTGCATGTGAGCGCTACCAGCCATGTCAATACCAGGATCCGAGATCGCACTGCTTGAAAAAACAAGGATCTTCGGTTCCGGCTTCTTATTTCTAGATATAGTCACTTATTTAACCTTACGGAAGTAAATGCTCCAAAAACCATCATTTTCAACGTCGCCTAGGTATTCATGACCCATTTTACGGGACCAGCGTTGAATATCAATGATAGTACCATCATCAGAAGACTGAACTTCCATTACGCCGCCTACAGGGCATTCACCAATAGCGCGCTTTGCATCTAGTAATGGTCCTGGACATGCTGTTCCACGTGCGTCAACTACTTTACCGATTTCTAATGCTTGTAATTCTTCTGTTGTCATAATTTCATTTCCTTTTATTGTGGGTAACCGTTTAAGGATAACCCTTACATTTTAGACCGCCATTCGGCCAGCCAACTCTACATCTGAACTCAGAACCCTGAACTCAGAACTTTCTAACCTTTTTCTACATAAACCAACACTGTTTTGCTTTGCCGAAGATATCAACAAAAGCACCAACACCAACATAAGACATGTGTGGGTAGTCGATCATCTCTTCACGTTTGATTCCCATAAGATCCATAGACATTGTGCATACATGAATGCGAATGCCAAATTCAGCTGCATCCTTCATGAGTTCTTCAAGTGATTTAGCGCCATGTTTCTTCATTACGCCCTTAATCATTGCGTCGCCCATGCCCATCATGTGCATTTTAGATAGAGGTAGTTTGCCCGTTCCTGTTGGCAACATCATGCCGAACATGTTTCCTAGCGCATCTTTTTTGAGGTTTTTCTGCTTCTTAGGGTCACGTAGAGCAGCTGTTGCCCAGAATGTGAAGAACATATCGACTTCCATGTCGTATGCTGCTGCGCCTAGAGCAACAATAAATGAGGCGATAAGATAATCTAGGTCTCCGCTCATGATTCCCATGGCTAATTTATCTTCAGGAGCATTTTCTTCAAGCGTTTCAACGCGCTTCATAAGATCTTGTATCATTTTTTCGTTAGTGGCTTCATCGCTCATAATTATTATCCTTTTCTTAATTTACGTGATCGTCAATGTAATCGGCCAATCTGCCGCTGCTTCTTAGTTCGTCCAATAAAACTTCTTTGACCGCAAGGCAGCCTTTCATCATCTTGGGATGTTTAAGTCGATAGAAAACAGTATGTCCATCTTTGCGTGAAATGACAATGTTTTTGTCTCGCATAAGGCGTAGATGTTGGCTTACAGTGCTTACGGTTGAATCTAGAGCTTCAGCGATATCACCTACGTTGGCTTCTTTTTGCTGATTAATGTGATCCATAATCATCAGCCGCTTAGCACTAGACATAACTCCGCAAATATCGGCTTGCATTTCAAATAATTCTGCTCTGTTAACTTTCATAAGTCTGCAAGTTAGCAAGTTCGTAACTCTGCGTCAAGAAGCGAATGTGAAATAAATAACAATAGGGTCTCTAGATGCTTAAAAAGATAATAAAGTATGTGTTAATATGGGTATAAAAAATATTAAATGATAAAGTGGTAAAATATGAGATATTGTGATGTTGTGATAGTAATGTATTGAAGTAATTCTTGGATTGTCGCACTATCACGTTGGTCGTTATATGTTGCAGTAGTTGATAAGGAGATGAGATGCGTGAACTGAAAAAAGTTAAAATGTTATATGGTGAAGTGGGTATAGAGCTGAACCTCCCTATTTCTGCTACGGTTTTAGAGGGTAAGCATATACCAGCGTTGCCTGATCCAGATGCTGCTGTTCTTAATGCGTTAGATAATCCGATAGGAACATTACCTCTTAGTGAATTATTGGCCAAAAGAAATCCTAGAACAGTTGCCATAACAATTTCTGATATAACACGACCAGTCCCCAATAAAGTGTTTCTGCCACCTATACTTTCATTTTTAAATGCTAGCGGTATAGTTGACTCTGATATCGTTATAATTATTGGTACAGGGATGCATCGTCCAAGTACTGCGGCTGAGATGGAGCATCTTGTAGGAAGATGTATTCTTGATCGGATTGAAGTGATTGACCATAAGGCTGAGGATCTAGATACTTTAGTTAGAGTTAGTGATGAGCCGCCGGTAAGTGTTTGTAAGCGGTTTGTGGAGGCTGATTTTCGGATTGTTACTGGATATATTGAACCACATTTTATGGCCGGTTTTTCTGGTGGTCGCAAGGGAGTATGTCCTGCGTTGGTTGATTTGGAGACTGTTCAAAGATTTCATGGTTATAAGACATTAGCTAATCCGGCGGCCGATACTGGTTTGTTAAAAGATAATCCATGTCATAGCATTGCGGTGCAGGTGGCTAAGACTGTGGGTGTTGACTTCCTCTTTAATGTTGCTATCACTCCGGAACGAGAGATCGCTGGTATCTATTGTGGTGATCTTGAGGCTGCACATCAGGTAGGGTGCGAGCAAGTCGCTGAGTGGACAACAGCATATATTGATAACACATTTGATCTTGTTGTTACTAATGGTGGTGGTTCGCCGCTTGACCATACTTTATATCAAACAGTTAAAGGGATGTGCACTGCATTACCAGCTTTGGTAAAGGGGAGCACTTTATTACAGGTGAGTCAATGTGCAGAAAGTTTGGGGTCTGATGCCTATACTGAAATGATGTTACAGTATGATAATGACTGGAAGAGGTTTTTGGCTGATATTGAGGCGAGTGCTGGAGAGACGCGTCTTGACCAGTGGGAGTATCAGATGCAGGCACGCGTTCTTAGTAGAATAGGGATGGAAAATATTTGGCTTGTTAGTGACGGCATACCTTCAGAGTTACAGCAGCATATTTCTTTAACGCCAATCTTAGGTAAAGGCGATGCACGTGAACGTGCCCAGAATGCAATTGATAAGTATGTGGAAGATAATCCTGACGCCAAGATTGCCGCTATTCCGGAAGGACCCTACACGATGATTCGGAGAGTTTAGTTAAGTTACACGTCTTGGTTTCTTTCTTTCTCTGGATATTCTTTTGGAGCTTCTTTTAAAAGTAAGGGTATATGCCGTTATTAACAGTGCTCATAATGGGGGATGCTAAAGAACTTGTATTTATGGGGATATTATGGATAATTATGGGTGATTTTTGTGAATAGTAAATAGTATGTGGAGACTTTATGAATACTAGGATTAATGTAGTAGTGGGAATGTTATTATGCATGGTTGCTGGATTTGTATTCGGTGATGGGCTAGAAGTAAAAGGGATTAAGGCTCAGTATCGGAATGGGCAGACTTTTATTACTTGGCAAGATGCGGCAGAGGGAGAAGCCGGCATGAACTATCGTTATACCGTATATAGTTCTGATAAGCCTATTACTGAAGTTCCTCTTGATGATACACGCTTCGGGTGAAGAGTTGTTATAAATTATTCATGACAGCTTTTTGGCTGGGCGTGGAGAAAAGACTTGCGTGTCAAAGGTGAGCATCCCGGA
>DAOVUR010000027.1 GCA_030632465.1 bacterium
AACTATCAAATAAAAGAAGATCTTCGATCTTAGGTCTCCGTGACAATTCTAGATTTCTTATGGAATTCATGTTTCATTCAGAAATCTTTCGTTCCAATGACGCAAGGTCATTGGGGACGATAGTTTTGCAATTAACTCTTCTGAGTCATGTATTAAATTCAGGAGTCTTTTGTTCTAATGACGCAAGGTCATTGGGGACGATGGTGTCACAAGTATCTCTTCTGAATCATGTGTTAAATCTAGGAGTTTTTCGTTCCAATGATGCAAGATCATTTGGACGATAGTTTCACAAGAGGCTCTTCTGAGTCATGTATTAGCATTTTTTCTTTAATTATAGTGCGTAACATGCTTGACATGTTGTGCCACATTTTGATATTTCCACACGTCATGTTTACCAAATCAGATAGTATAAATGTTGTTGCTTCAGCCAAAATAAATCTTTTTTTAGAAATTTTGGGTGAGCGTGATAACGGTTATCATGATTTGCGAAGTGTAGTTATGCCAATTTCGTTGCATGATTATTTGATTATTGAAAAAACAGATGGGGTTATTGAAAGCTTTTTAACGGATGATTCGACTGTTTGTTGCGATGCACTGCTAGAGCTTGATAGTGAAGATAATTTAACCAATGAGGCAGCGCGTGCGCTTAAAAAGGCTGTTGGTTATAGTGGTGGGGCAACTATTGCGATTACAAAGCATATTCCTATTGGTGGCGGTTTAGGTGGCGGTAGTGCTGATGCGGCTGCTGTTTTACGAGGGCTAAATAAGCTTTGGGGTATAAACTTACCAGAAAAAGAGTTGGCTGAGATTGGTGCTACTGTAGGGTGTGATGTTCCTGCGCTTGTTTATAATAGAATGGTTTTGATGGAAGGTGTGGGTGAGAAAATAACCCCGCTTAATGATAGTGATGGTACTAAAAATGATTTTGATGATGATTTAGGTTGTGTTGAGGTGCCTGCTGTCTGGTTGGTGCTGTTAAACCCTGGTTTTTCTGTCTCAACACAAGATATTTTCTCTAGATGCAACTCTTCCTTGACTTCTAATGAAATATCGTATAAATCTATGGTTTGCTCTTTGCGGGGAGGAAGGGTTGAGGACGTTGCTGATTCGCTTTTTAATGGGCTTGAGGCTGTTGTTTTCAAGAAGTATCCGCAGATTGAATTGATGGTCGATGCACTTAGTTCAGCAGGCTCTTTGGGGGCTTTGTTGTCAGGAAGTGGTGCATCGGTGTTTGGTTTGGCTTTAAATGAGGCGCACGCAAATCAGATTGCACGGGATGTGCAGGTTGAGATGGGTAGGTCGGTTTGGAGCGAGGTAGTTAGAATATTGCCCGATAGTGTAATGGTAGCACAAGGCCCTTTGACGGCTTTAGTCTAGGTTCAAATCCTAGTTGGGCAACCAGTTTTTGTTGAATAGCATATAAACTTTATTTTTGAATGGATATATCATGTTAGTTTTTGCAGGTAACTCAAATCCGGATTTAGCCAATAAGATCGCAGAATATCTGGCGATACCTTTGGGTAAGGTTGATATTACTCATTTTCCTGACGGAGAGATTTTCGTCAAGGTTTGTCAGAGTATTCGTGGGAGTGATGTTTTTGTTGTGCAGTCAACATGCTCGCCACCAAATGAAAATATTATGGAGTTGTTGATTATGATTGATGCGATGCGACGTGCATCTGCAAAGAGAATCACAGCTGTTCTTCCTTTTTATGGGTATGGGCGTCAAGATCGTAAAGATCAGCCGCGAGTTCCTATTACAGCTAAGCTTGTAGCTAATTTGCTGGTTGCTGCTGGAGCTGATCGTGTGTTGACGATGGATTTACATGCACAGCAGATTCAAGGTTTTTTCGATATCCCAGTTGATCATCTGCAGGCAATACCAATTATAGTGAAGCATCTTAAGGCTTTGGATCTATCTGATGTAGTGGTTGTTGCTCCTGATATTGGTGGGGTTAAGGCTGCTTATGCGTATTCGCAGCTTTTGGAGTGTGGTTTGGCTGTTGTTGCCAAAGAGCGTAAAGGGCCTTCTGAAGTTGAGGTGTTGACGCTTGTTGGTGAAGTTGAGGGTAAGACAGCAATTATGATTGATGATTTAACAACTACTGCTGGAACGCTTTGTTCAGCAGCAGATATTATAAGGAAAAATGGTGCAGGTGATATTTATGCGGCGGTTAGTCATGCAGTTATGACACCTGTAGGTATTGCGAGATTAAAAAAATCTAATATTAAAGAACTTTTTGTTACAGATTCTGTGCCATTGTGTGATACTGAAGGTTTTCCAGTTACAGTTTTAAGTGTGGCGGGATTATTAGGTGAGGCAATTTTAAGGATTCATGAGAATCAGTCGGTAACAACTTTATTTAATGCATAATATAGAAAATAAGATGATTTGTGGGTGATAAACCTACACTTTAAGGAGATAAGATGAGTAGTGAAAAGGTGATTATAGCAGAGTTGCGTGAGGCACAAGGTTCTAATGCAGCAAGACGTTTACGTGTAGCCGGTGTATTACCAGCAATTTTTAATAATGTTGAAGGTGAATCTACACCTATAAAGATAGATGCGCATACATTTATGATGTTGCTACGGCATCATCGTGGTGACAACTTACTGTTGGACGTGCAAGTGGGCGACGATAAAGTACGCAAGGCTCTTTTGAAAGAGGTTCAGTACAATACTGTTACTGGTGAAGTTGTACATGTTGATTTCCTTGAAGTTTCTTTAACTGATAAGATTACTCTATCGGTAGAAATTGAGTTGATTGGTGAAGCTGAAGGTGTGAAAGCTGGCGGTGTACTAGAGCATCTGTTACGTGAAGTAGAGATTGAGTGTTTGCCAACAGATATCGTTGAAATACTTGAGTTAGATGTGTCGGCTTTGGAAATTGGTGATACTCTAAGTGTTGCTGATATTAAGACTGATGCAACTATTACCATTTTGACATCTGGCAAATTCCCTGTTGCTGCTGTTGCGTTGCCGAAAACTGCTGATGCTGAAGAAGCTGCTGAAGGTGATGCTGCAGAAGCTGCTGAAGGTGATGCTGAAGAAGCTGCGCCAGAAGCTAAGACAGAAGCGTCGGAATAATAGTTTGAAGATTATAGTAGGGCTAGGTAATCCTGGTAAGCGGTATGAAAAGACGCCGCACAACATTGGTTTTGATGTTGTGGATTATTTGGCTGATAGTGTTGCAGAAAAATGGAAAAAAAGTCTTCGGTTTAGGGCACGTACGATAAAGACGGTGTTAGCTGGAGAAGAGGTTGTTTTAGTTAAGCCTGAAACATTTATGAATAACAGCGGAATGGCTGTTAGTGCAATTTTAAGGTTTTATAAGGCAGTGCCAGCTGATCTGATTATTATATTGGATGATGTGGCACTTGATTTTGGGCGTTTACGTATTAGGGATAAGGGGCGTAGTGGCGGTCATAACGGGTTGGCATCGGTAATCGACCATGTTACAAATGATCTGTTTGTACGGGTTAGAGTCGGTGTTGGTCAGCAGAGAGAAGGCGAAAACTTGGTGAAGCATGTGCTATCACCATTTTCGAAGAAGGATAAAGAAGAAATTCTTAATATAGTGACACGTGCTGGTGAAGCTGTATGTGGAATAGTAGAATTTGGCGTTATTGAGGCAATGAATAGATATAATGGTTTGCTTCCGGAAAATCATTAGTAGCAATTGCGGGCGCCAGATAGTAGTATAGAAAAAGTATTAATTATAAATATAGATAATAGAATAATGTAATCTAAAGAGATGGAGATATAGACATTGAAAGAATATGAAGCATTATTGATTCTTCCGGCAAAGTTGGATGATGAGGCTGTTAAAAAAGCCATGCAGACTGTTAGTGATGAAATTGTCACACAGGGTGGGTCAGTTTCTAATTATGATGTTATGGGCAAGAAGGTATTTGCACGTCAGCTGAAGAAGCAATCTGCAGGTACTTATGTAAAGGTTAAGTTTACAATGCCTGCTGCAGGAATCAACGGATTGATATCACGTTTGAAATTTAACGATGATGTTTTCCGCATCCAAATCACAAGTTTTGATCCTATTGTAGCAGCTGCAAAAGAGGCAGCTAAGGTTGCTGCGGCAGCTAAAAGAGCAGCTATGGAAGTAGCATCCCCTGTAGTAGCTCCTGTAGCAACTCCAGAAGTTGTTAAAGAAAAAAGTGAATAAAGGAGAGGTTGTTAATGGCTAATTTCAACAAAGTTATTCTTGTAGGTAATTTAACAAAAGACCCAGAAATAAGATATATTCCGTCTGGTACAGCTGTTGGAGATTTTAGTATTGCGATTAATCGTAAATATAAAGGATCTGATGGTGCAGAGCAGGAAGAGACTTGTTTTGTTGATATAACGGTCTGGGGAAGACAAGCTGAGACTTGTGGTGAATATCTACGTAAAGGAAGCTCTGTTTTAGTTGAGGGCCGTTTGAAACTTGATCGTTGGGAAAAGGATGGTCAGAAGCATAGCCGTTTAGGTGTTGTGGCTGATCGAGTTCAATTTCTTGGTGGCGGCAGTAGCGCACCAAGTGGTAATGCATCTTTTTCTGATGCTGCACCGTCGGCACCCGTGCAGGCAGCAGCGCCAGCTCAGCCAGTAGCACCTGCAGAGGAGCAGGGAACAGCTGAAGCTGCAACAGATAGTGAAAACCTTCCGTTTTAATATTTAAGGAAAAGAACAAGGAGAATAAGAAGTAATGGCACAGAGAACACAAAACAAAAGACGTAGTCGCAGAAGTAATAACGATGAAGGCGCATTGCGCAAACGTTCGCGCTATCTTGACGATGTCAAGGTGATAGATATTAATGATCATGAATTTCTACGTAAGTTTGTGACAGAATATGGCAAGATTATTCCTGCTAGACTTACTGGTGCATCTGCAAAGCAGCAGCGTCAGATTAAGCAGGGAATTCGTCGTGCTCGTAACATGGGTTTAATTCTTTAATAGAAGAATTTGGAGATTTTTTAAAATGGCGACTGAATTATTATTAATGGAAAACGTTCCTAATCTAGGAAACGAAGGTGATGTTGTAAATGTTGCAGATGGTTATGCACGCAACTATCTTGTGCCTAAGAAGATTGCGGAAAAAGTAACTGCTGCAGCAAGAGCAAGACTCGCAAAATTGATGGAGCAACGTGCCGAAGAGCGTAAGTTAGAGTTGGCTGGTGCACGTGCACTTGCTGATAAATTGGCTAAAGCTTCTTGCACTATTACAGTGAAAACTGGCGAAGATGATAAGCTATATGGATCTGTAAATAATGCAGATATTGCAAAATCACTATCCGAACAGGGTATTGAGATTGATAGACATATTATTGTTGTTGAAGAACCAATTAAAGAACTTGGTGTTTTTGATGTTAAAGTTAAACTGCATGCTGACGTCAACGCGACTGTTAAGGTGTGGATCGTTGGGGAATAACAAAAAATGGCCCAGGACTTTGCTTCTTCCAAGTCGGTGTTGTCGTCTTTAGATAGGCAACCGCCTTATAGTGAAGAAGCAGAGCGTGGTGTTCTTGGCGCAGTTATGCTGGATTCATCAAAAGTGATGGATCTATGCCTTACCTCTCAGCTCTCAACTGAATCTTTTTATGTGCCTGCCCACAAAACCTTATACGATGCCATGCAGAAGATGCATGCTACTGGTAAGGTTATTGATGTTCTTACTGTTACCGATTTCCTCAATGATGAAGGATCCCTCAAAAAAGTAGGGGGTTCTGTCTCACTTGATAGACTGATCGATTCCACTCCTACAGTAGCTCATGCTGAATATTATATTCAGATTGTTTATGATAAGCATGTGCTCCGCTGTATTATTGACTGTGCGCGTGACGCAGAGCAGTCATGTTATGATTCTGAAGATGATGCAGGTACTATTCTTGATAAGACCGAACAGTCTTTTATGGATATTACTGAACGTCAACATGGCGATTTAGTTTTATGGTCGGATGCTGTCAAGACGACGATGGAGAATGTTGAGGCAATCTTTGATGGCGACAATAAATATGCTGGCGGGATGCCTACGGGGCTACTTAATCTTGATAAGGTTATTATAGGTCTTCGTAAAGGTGAGATGATTGTGCTTGCTGCGCGTCCATCAATGGGAAAAACTTCGCTGGCAATGAATATAACAGAGAATGTTGCGCTAGGAAATAATTCGGCGCATGAATCACGACCTGTTGGTGTATTTAGTCTTGAGATGTCACAAGAAGCGTTGATTATGCGTATGTTATGTTCTCATGCGGAAGTACGTTCTGATCAGTTGATGGGTGGATATGCTTCTAATGCAATGCATAAACGCTTGGCCAATGCTGCATCAGCACTTTCTAAGGCTGCGATATATGTTGATGATACCGGTGGTTTGGATGTTATGGAGCTTCGGGCTCGTGCTAGACGCATGAAGAAGAAGTATGACATTGGTCTGATAATGATTGATTACTTGCAGCTGTTACATTACAGCGGATATGCAAAGCAGGGTAGGCAGTTGGAGATTGCGGCTATATCAGGACATATAAAAGCGATGGCGAAGGAGCTTGATGTTCCTGTGTTGGTGCTTAGTCAGTTGAGTCGTGCTCCGGATCAGCGTTCAGGAGGAGATGTAGGTAAGCCTAGACTATCTGACTTGCGTGATTCTGGTGCTATTGAGCAGGATGCTGATGTTGTCTGGATGTTACGCCGTCCATGTATTTATGCATCAAGTGATGAAGATGCTGATCGCACTTTGGCGATTGTTGATGTTGCTAAGCAGCGTAATGGTCGTGTTGGCGAAGTAGAACTTAATTTTGAGGAGTCATTTACCCGCTTTCGCGATAGAGCGAGAGGTGTTGATGATCATAATGGAGAGATGGCCCATGAAATCCCTGAAAACCCACCGATTTAGACTGCAAACTTTAGGTTTGAGTCTATTGTTTGTATTGCTACTCTTGCCAAAAGCTTCTTTTTCGCAGTTTGCTTCCCAGAATGAGATTATTGTACGTGAGATAGTGATTGATAATCTTGGTGCTGGGCAGATTGATCGTAGTTATGTGCTTACTCATCTATCACAGAAGATAGGCGATAAACTTGATTATTCGCTAATCTCTGCTGATGTCCGTGATATCCTTAAGACGGGAATTATTTCGGATGTAAAGGTTAAGGCTGTTGAGTTAACTGACGGTGTGAAGATTATCTATGCAGTGCGTAAGCGTTTACGACTGGATCGTGCTATTGTTTTTTCTGGCGCAAAGAAATTTAAAGAAAGTAAGCTTCGTGACTGGATCGATCTTAGAATTGGAGATTACGTTGATGATCAGGTGATGGGGGTTAAGATCCAGAAGATCATTAAGGAGTATCATGAGGCGAAGTTCCCTTATGTTTCTATAACTTGGGAAGTTGTAGAGACAGATAAATATGATGGACGTGGCAAAGTTAAAGTTACTATCAATGAAGGGGAAAAGTCCAAAATAAAGAAGGTGATCTTTGTTGGTAACGATGGAATTTCTGGTGAAGAGTTAAAGAAAATTATTGGTGCAAAAGCATGGTGGAATCCGTTTGGTTGGTGGGGCCGTAAGTATGATCAGAATGAGATTGATGTAGCCAGTGATAATTTGCGTAACTACTACATGGGGCAGGGGTATCTTGATGCTAAGTTGGATAAGCCGGTCATTGAGATGTATGAAAAGGGAAAGTATAGTATCGCTTTTAATATCAATGAAGGTGCAAAGTATAGGTTTGCTGATATAGATATAGATGGGTTCGAACTTTTTGAGAAAAATGCGCTTCTACAGCGTGTTGTATGTCGTCCAGGCGCCGTTGCATTTGCCTCCTCTCTTCAAGCAAGTGTTCGTGGTATAGGTGATTTCTATGGTGGCAAAGGGTATGCTGGCACATATGTTGAGCCTATATTGACTCCTGATATTAAGACAGAAACAGTTAGTGTTGATTTTAAAGTGCATGAAGGTGTTTTAACACACATTAGAAACATTAAGATTCGTGGTAACACAAGGACACGTGACGAAGTTATAAGGCGCGAGCTGTTGGTCTATCCGGGAGAGCTTTATAACACCGTTAAGATACGGCGTAGTGAGAGAATTGTACAAAACCTTGGTTTTTTCTCTACAGTGCGGAGCTCTTCAGAGAAGGCGTTGAGTCCAGATGAGAAAGATTTAGTTATTGAAGTTGCGGAGAAACGTACTGGTCAGTTTATGATGGGGGCGGGGTTCTCAAGTATTGATAGATTGGTAGGATTTGTCGAGGTGTCACAAGGTAACTTTGACTTAAAAGGTTGGCCATATTTTACTGGTGGCGGCCAGAAGCTGAAGTTGCGTTTGCAGTTTGGTACCACACGTAGCAGTTATGACTTATCATTTACCGAGCCGTGGTTTCTTGGCCGGCGTCTTTCGCTTGGGTTCGACTTTTTTCGTAGCGATATGGATTATGATGATTTCAGTTTGAAAAGAACTGGTGGCGCGGTAAAGCTTGGCAAGGCATTGCCGGGGCCGAACAGGATAGATTTTCGCTATCAGATAGTGCATAAAGAGGAATATGATATTGCTGATACTAATATGTATTACTATACCGATGGAACAATGGATCCATATAGTTTTAGCGAGAATACTGATTATGTAAAAAGCTCTATTCGTGCTGCCATTACTCATGATACCCGTAATAACCCATTTGTACCGACCCGCGGTAATCGTAGCTCTATCTTTAGTGAAGTTTCTGGTGGCCCACTTGCATTTGATCTTGATATATATCGCATTGGTGCAAAAGGACGGCAATATTTCCCTTTATGGTTTGGGCATGTTTTAAGCCTGAAAGGTGAAATAGAAGTTGTTGATGAATATGGTGATACAGAAGAGATGCCGATAGCAGAAAAATTATTTCTTGGTGGTGGCCGTAACTTACGTGGATTTGAGTATCGTGAAGTTGGTCCGAAAGTTTCTAGGGTAATTCCGACGGATAATGGCGAAATCATTGATCATCGCCCTGTTGGTGGACGTTCTATGGTAATGGCCAGTGTGGAGTATACTATTCCTGTTATATCCAGTATTCGTTTCGCTGGTTTTTATGACATGGGTAATGTGTGGCGTGATGCGTACGATTTTGATTTCAGTTCTTTTGCATCTAGTGCTGGTATTGGGCTTCGTATCGATATGCCAGGATTCCCGATTCGTATTGATAGGGCTTGGATAATTTCTAAAGATGATGAACTGAGTGAAGATGATCCGTGGGTTTTTTGGATTGGTTATGATTTTTAATAAATAAAGGAGTGCGTGATGAGAAAAAGTATATGTTTTACAGCTTTAGTGGCTGCTGTTATCTGTTCTGGAGTTTTTGCAGAAGCAGGAAGTATGAAGATTGCAGTTGTTGATATGGAATTGATTATGAATGCATATCCTGAAACAAAGTCGAGCAGACTAATTCTTGAACAGCAGCTTGATGAGGCAGAGAAAGAGCAGCAGGGAATGCTGGCTGATCGTGCTGAACTGGAGAAAAAATTTAAAGCGGCTGGGGAAAAAGCGCAGAATTCAGCTTTTAGCAAGGATGTACGTGAAAAGAATCGTATTGTTGCTGAAGGTATTTTGGCCGACTTACGTGAGATGGAAAGTGACATAAGAGAAACAGCTAATTTGCGTCGCAAGCAGTTAGGTGAACGTCAGGTTCGTATGCGTCGTCGTATAGTATTGAAATTACGTGATGTTGTTAAAGGTTACTGTGAAAAGAATGACATTACACTTGTTTTAGATAGTGCCGTTCCTGGCACAGGTACAGCACCAGAATCGGTAGTGTATAGTGTGGAAAAGATGGATATCACTGATAAGATTCTAGCTTTGATCAGTGCAGAAGATTCTAAAAAGAAGTAGGAACAGTTTGCGCTATAACGTGGTATCTGGCTGAACAGAGATATCATAAAGGAAATTTATTATGAGTATGACTATTAAAGATATTGCGACAGAACTTGGTGGGGTTATTGAAGGGGATGACACTGTTGAGATATCAGCGTTAGCAGCATTGCAGGATGCGGCGGCTGGTGATATATCATTTCTTTCTAATCCTCGCTATAGCCCGGCAGTCGGCAGCACAAATGCTTCGGCAGTGATTGTCAATAGTGATTGGCAGGGTGAGTTTGCTGGTACTATTATCAGGGTTGAAAATGCTGATGCAGCTTTTTCTAAAGTAGCATCCTTAATTATTCCACCAGTGGCAAAACCAGTAGCTGGAATTCATCCATCTGCTGTGATTGAAGATGCTGAATTAGGTGAAGATGTAAGTATCGGTCCAAATGTTGTTATTGAACGCGGGGTAAAGATTGGCCGTGGAACTGTTGTTGGTGCTGGCTGTTATATCGGGGCTGATACAACAGTTGGTGTTGATGGCTTGATCTATCCTAACGTTTCCATACGTGAACGTGTGACAATTGGTGATCGTGTTATTATTCAGTTAGGCGCTGTTGTTGGTAGTGATGGTTTTGGTTATACGCAGGAAGGGCTTAAGTGGGTTAAGATTCCTCAGGTTGGTACCGTTGAAATTGGTGATGATGTTGAGATAGGTGCTAATACCACTATTGACCGTGCAAGATTTGGTAAGACTGTAATTGAAAATGGCGTTAAATTGGATAATCAAGTGCAGGTAGCGCATAATGTCCATATTGGTGAGAATGCTGCGATTGTTGCATTTGTTGCGTTAGCTGGTAGTTGTAGTATTGGCGCAAATGTACAGATGGCAGGCCATTCTGGTGCGGCTGGACATGTGCATGTTGGTGACTATTCAGTGCTTATGCCTTACACTGCACCTACGAAAGATGTTCCTGAAAAATCGGTTGTATCGGGGTTTCCTGCGCGTCCATTTGCGCAGTATCAGAAGTCAATGGCAGCTAGTACGAAATTGCCGAAATTAATGAAAAGAGTTTCTGCACTAGAACGTGAACTAGAAAAGTTAAAGGGATAAACTATATGAAGGTTTTAGTAACTGGTGGTGCTGGATATATAGGTAGTATTGCAACAGAGATGTTGATTGATGCAGGGCATGAAGTTGCTGTGTTTGATAATCTTGAACTAGGTCATGAAGAGGCACTTGATCCAAGAGCACTATTTATCAAGGGGGACTTACGTGATTACGACTCTATTGCAACAGCGATGGCACAAGTTGCGCCAGATGCAGTAATGCATTTTGCAGCCTATGCATTGGTTCCCGAATCTATGGAGAAGCCTGAGATATACTTCAGAAATAATGTTTTTGGTGGTATCAATCTTGCCGAAGCTATGTATAAACATGGTGTCGATAAGATTGTTTTTTCTTCAACATGCGCAACTTACGGGCAGCCGGAAAAGATTCCTATTGCCGAAGATACTCCACAGTCGCCGACTAATCCATACGGTGAAAGCAAGTTGATGTTTGAACAGACATTAAACTGGTATAGAAAATTGCATGGATTTAAGACGATATTTTTGCGCTACTTTAATGTATGCGGTGCATCAGAGCGATGTGGTGAAGATCATGCCGTAGAGAGTCATCTTATTCCGCTTGTGTTACAGGTTGCCTTAGGTCAGCGTGAAAAGATCTTTATCTATGGTGATGACTATAATACGCCTGATGGAACCTGTGTTAGAGACTATATACATGTTAAAGACTTGATAGCTGCTCATATTCTTGCGTTATCGCTAGAAGAGTCGAATATCTTTAATCTTGGTGTAGGGAATGGTTTTTCAGTAAAAGAAGTTATTGAATCTGCACGTAAAGTTACGGGGCATGCTATTCCTGCTGAACTTGCACCACGCCGTGCTGGTGATCCTGATGAGCTTGTTGCCGCATCGGGTAAGGCGCAGGAAGTGCTAGGCTGGAAGCCACAATACACTGATATGAATGATATTGTGGCGTCAGCTTGGAAATGGCATCAGGCACATCCTAATGGATATGAAGGTTAATTCTTAGTGGTTAATTGTTAATGATTAATGTTAAGAAAATTGGTGAGTTACTAAAGAGAAAACAGTGGAAGCTTGCTGTTGCTGAGTCGTGTACTGGCGGTCTTATCGGGCATAGTATCACAACTGCAAGTGGTAGCTCAGACTATTTTCTTGGTGGTGTTATAGCTTACGCGAATAGTATCAAAATCCAGAAGCTTAATGTGGATGAAGAGTCACTGCTTCGGGATGGTGCAGTTAGCGAGGCTGTTGCTTGTCAGATGGCGGAAGGTGTGCGTGAATCGTTTGGTGCTGATATTGCAGTTAGCGTAACGGGCATTGCTGGTCCTGATGGCGGTACCGAAGATAAACCTGTTGGTACAGTATTTATTGGTTTGGCAACAGAAGATAATGTCTTGGCCGAACGATTCCTTTTTACGGGTAGTAGAGAAGAAATTCAACAACAGACTACCAATGCCGCGCTAGGCTGTTTAGAGTTAGCTTGTAAATAGGTTGCAAGTACCAGGCTCTAGATTACCGTCGGAATAAGATCTAACGAATTTCTGCAGAAAGGTTAGAAATGAAATTGTCAGAATATAGCACAAACAAGACTGAAGAGATTAAAGAGCTATTTACTAAGGTGTTTTCAGACTCCGAGGGGGAATCAGAAGGTTTACTGATAGGCAAATTGGTTCACCAGTTAATGACTGGGACAAGTGATCAAGATCTTTATGGATTTACTGCTGTTGAAAATGAGAAAATTCTCGGTAGCATATTTTTTAGTAAGTTGACTTTTGAGAGTGGTGTTAATGCGTTTCTTTTATCTCCAGTAGCAGTGGATACAAAATACCAAAGAAAAGGTGTTGGTCAAAAGTTGATCGATTTTGGGCTTAACCAGTTGAAGGAAGATGGAGTGGGGTTAGTCTTTACCTATGGTGATATCAAATTTTATTCCAAGGTTGGTTTTAGCATTATTGCTGAAGAAGTAGTAAAAGCTCCCTTTACGTTATCATATCCAGAAGGATGGCTTGGGCAATCATTGGTTAGTGACGAGGTTGAATCAATTGTAGGTGATTCATCGTGCGTAGAAGCATTTAGCGACCCTAAGCTTTGGTAGAGTCCGATATTTATGGTTTCTTAGTTTCTAGAGAGAAATAACTTGCTTGGTATGATGTTGTTTCGTACAGTTACGCCTTCCTGAATTGAGTACAAAAAATACTCCGGTAGCTCAGTTGGATAGAGCAACGGATTTCTAATCCGTAGGTCACAGGTTCGAGCCCTGTCCGGAGTGCCATTTTTTTGAACGATGAATTCTGAACGATGAGCGATGAATAACTCAGCTCATGCTATTCTTACTACAAGTCGTCTGGATGTTATCTATTTTATCTCGCAAGTTTTCGTATCGGCAAATATTAGCTTAACAATTGCCACGCGGTTGTTGTTGGAGTCGGAGACAAATAGACGTCCATTTTTAACATCCACATAGCATGGCCACGCGAATGCTGGATCTACAACTTTATCAGCTGTAGAAACCTCTTGGTTGTCGCAGTTGTCGTAATGACCTAGGCTTGTAATATGGTTGCCTTCACTATCAAGAATTTTTACTGAAAAGCTTAGTGCATCTGGCGCAAAGATCCTATTGAATTTATCAGAGCTTATTCGTACATTCCAGCATGAGCATGATGGGTCTCCCCAGCTTTCTCCACTTGTGGGAATAGGCGAGCAACCGCGATGTAGCCATTGAGATCCTTCGACGGCGATGTTCTCACTTAGGTATCCACTGCGATAAGTGAGGAGCCCGGCAGGCATGTCTATTGGCTTAGGTTGTGATTTTCTTGTGTTCCATATATAAAATTTACCACCTTTTGGAGAGAATTTCATGATCTGTCCAGAGTGGTATAGGTATGTGTTGAAATATACAAGATTCCATGGTGCAGGACGTTCAGTTTTATACCAA
>DAOVUR010000284.1 GCA_030632465.1 bacterium
ACGCTTTCTAGACAGCGACGAATATTCTTTTCTTCATTACCGGCAGTTATACAGACTGATATCTTTTCTTGCATTGGTTTTCCCTTAAGTTGTTAAGTGAGAATCTATAATAATTGCTAGCTCTTGTGCAATTAAAATAAAAAGGAGGTTCTAAAAGGGTTCTAAGGGAGTTCTGAAAGAGTATAGGAAGAAAGGTTAAACATGGTTGGCGGTGTGGATGTTAGCGGGGCGGGGTGTTTATGTTGCATTCCTAGGGGTTGCACCCTCGTTGTTCTACACATCTTTTTTTATTAATTTATATCACAATATTATGATTTTTACTAGTCCTATGGCGTGATTGTGTGATCATTATGCTGTCGAGTGCGCGTGATAACTTCATCTGCGTACTGCTCAGCCAACTTCATAAATTGATGATAACCATCAATAGCCTCTTGAAGCGATTTAACCTGATCAACGGGCACGTAATGCACTATATTACGTCCGTTTTTCCATGTTTGATGATTGCAATGCGGTCTAGATTTCATTTGGCATATCTTGCCGCGCTCCATATATTCAATCTGATTCATGCGTATTAATAGTGGATGTATATCTTTTCTTGATTTTTTCATAAAGCTATTGATATAGTAATCTATATCAATTGTCAATGATGTTAATTTGCAACAATCAAGAAAGGAGTTAGTTAATGGCCGATTCGTGGATTTTGGAAGAAATGAGAACGGTGGATTTAAAAGATGCGAGGCTCAATTGCCGGCTAAATGAGGTGCTTACCCAACTTAGCAAACACTCTGCAGCCAGTATTCCAGCAGCATGCGGAGGGCATGCTGAAATGACTGCAGCATATCGTCTATTTGACAACCAAAATGCAACGTTCGAACGTATTCTGAAGCCGCATTCGGATGCTACTAATAATCGTATTGCAACACAAAATACCGTTCTGCTTGCCCAAGACACAACCGAAATAGACGTGACGCGACCAAGCAAACAAGTACATGGTGCAGGACCACTGGCAGGCCCGACGCGTCGGGGGTTATTTCTCCATGTGCTACATGCTTTCACTCCCAATGGCACGCCGCTAGGCACACTTCACACCAAGCAGTGGACACGTGCAGATGGAAAAAGTACTAAATCATTATCGCGAGCTCAACGTGCAGCAACACCAATTGAACAGAAGGAAAGCCATCGATGGTTGAACACTTTACGCAAGGCGCAAGATGTAGCCCATAACTGTTCAAATACAAGAATTATCTGCTTGTGCGATAGCGAAGCCGATATTTATGAACTTCTATCTGAGTCGTGCCAAGTAGATTGGATTATAAGAGGATGTCAGAATCGTGCTCTACAACGAAAGAAAGGAGATGCAACAACTTCACATATACATGACAGCCTTCTTGCGCAACCGGTACTCTATTCTCAAACAATCAATATTCGCGGGCGAAAAATAAAAATAGCATGCGACACACGCGGGAGACGTCAGGCTCGTCAGTCGCGTCAAGCTTGTGTCGAAGTTCGTTCTTCATGCGTTTCTTTACGCCCGCCATATAGACACGATCGAAAATTACCTGAAACAACAGTCAACGTGGTGCTTGTGCGAGAAATCTCTCCGCCAAAAAATGAAGAACCTGTAGAGTGGCTACTGCTAACCAGTATGCCTGTGGGAAACATTACTCAAGTTCGTGAAATAATTGAGTTTTACTCTGTACGCTGGATGATAGAGATCTTTTTCCGAGTCCTTAAATCCGGTTGTCGGGTAGAAGAAAGGCGATTCGAGAATATTAATAGGTTACAATCGTGTCTAGCAGTCTATATGATTATCGCATGGCGAACGCTGTATGTGTGTCGTCTGGCTCGAGAATATCCCGATAAAGATTGCGAGGTTATTTTCAACTCAGCAGAATGGAAATCGGCGTGGAAGGTTGTTTACCGCAATGATCCGCCACCTAAACCACCAACTCTTAGTAAAATGACTCTTATGGTGGCTCAGCTTGGCGGCTACATCAAACGCAAAGATAGTCCTCCAGGGCCACAAACAATATGGTGCGGATTGCGCCGAATTCATGACTTTGCGCTATGCTGGGATGTTTTTGGTCCAGATGTAAAGTCTGACAAAAAAGATGTGTAGAACAACGAGGGTAAAACCCTAGGTTCACCACACCACCATCACAACAAGCCCTGAAGGGGCAGCACAAGGAGAACTTCCGACCTCAGTCCTCAGTCCTCTGGCTTTCATCAACCTGCTTAAGTGCTTTTGTAATACCAAAGAGCAGGACAACCAGTGCAAATACAATTGCTA
>DAOVUR010000241.1 GCA_030632465.1 bacterium
CGCATCAATATATTCAGCATCAGAAATTGCACGTAAGGAATTCCCTGATCATGATTTAACAGTGAGAGGCGCAGTATCAATTGGGCGCCGCCTAATGGACCCACTCTCGGAACTGGTTAAGCTTGATCCCAAATCAATCGGCGTCGGTCAGTATCAGCATGATGTTGATCAGACCAGCCTCAAGCACAGTCTAGATGATGTAGTAGTAGCATGCGTAAATAGTGTTGGCGTAGAAGTCAATAGTGCGAGCCAACAGCTGCTCGCTTATGTATCGGGGCTAAGCAATGTGTTGGCCGCAAATATCATTGATTATCGTAACGAGAATGGTCCATTCACAAAGCGATCGGAACTAAAGAAGGTACCACGTCTGGGAGCGAAGGCATTTGAGCAGGCTGCTGGATTCTTAAGAATCAGGGAATCAAACAATCCACTAGATGCCAGTGCGGTACATCCCGAAAGCTATCATATTGTTAAACAGATGGCGACAGATGCAGGGTGTACAGTAAAAGAGCTTATGACCGACAAGACATTACAGGAAAAGATTTCTCTGGCGGACTACGTGACTGATACCGTGGGTATGCCGACACTAAGAGATATTATGACGGAGCTATCCAAGCCTGGGCGCGACCCACGTAAGCAGTTTGAGTCATTTAGCTTTGCTGACGGCATCACCTCTATGGCACATCTCACACCCGGCATGAAACTACCCGGCATTGTAACCAACGTCACCAAGTTTGGTGCTTTTATTGATATTGGCGTGCATCAAGATGGTCTTGCGCATATCAGTGAACTTGCCGATCGTTACGTTAGCGATCCTTCTGATGTAGTTAAAGTTCAGCAAAAGGTTGAAGCAACAATATTAGAGATAGATATCCCACGTAAAAGAATATCATTATCATTAAAGAGCAAGCCACAGAACCCTACAGCCAAAAAAGAGAAGAGGACACAGCCTAAGGCGCGACCTGCAAATAATAACAGCCGACGTGGAAGCTCCCAAGGCTTTGGCTCACTAGGCAATGCGTTTGAAGGGCTGTCACTATAAAAAAACGCTGAAGGATGAACGATGAACGATAAACGATGAAGGCTTTAAAGCCGAATCGTAATCATAATCGAACTGATAGTTGAGTGTTTGGTTATTGGAGGTTGAATATCTTTTATGCGCTATCTGGCGGGAAGGTCTTCAACCGTTCCCGCCCTACAGTATGGGGCACAGCACTGTAAATTGTAGGGCTGGAACGGTTGAGTGAAGCGAGACCTTCCAGCCGTGCTAGAGGGAAAACGGTGCGCTATAAAAAAGGGCGAAAGGACTGAAGATGGAAAATGTATTTAATAAAATATGTGAATATGCTGAGTCTATATTTACCTGCAGATCAGAACTTCACGGTCCAGCACACTGGCGGAGAGTTGATATAAACGCACAACTATTAACAGAGCATTCTGGAGCAGATATCATAGTTGTGCGGCTATTTGCATATCTACATGATAGTTGTCGGCTCGATGATGGTAGAGATCATATGCATGGCCCGCGCGCGGCCAATAACCTTCCTGACTTGCCGGAATCGTTCATCACAATCAGCTCTACACAGATGCAACTACTTGAATATGCTATACGGCACCATACGGACGGTATCACATCAGACGATCCTACCATCGGTACATGCTGGGATGCAGATCGACTAGACCTAGGTAGGGTT
The DNA here is from genome assembly GCA_030632465.1 of bacterium. Taxonomy (GTDB): domain Bacteria; phylum Verrucomicrobiota; class Kiritimatiellia; order UBA8416; family CAMZLY01; genus CAMZLY01. The sequence goes on from DAOVUR010000241.1 coordinate 1,695, forward strand.
GGCATTACGCCGATAGCAGAGCGTATGAGCACACAAGCAGGAAAAGATCTCTGTTTTCAGTAGTCTGAAATGGAGAAATAAGTATAATCCAATGGTAGAAACCATTTTTAACGCTTGACCAAGCAGGCGTCTATATATAGCTTATCGACATGAAAAAGTTAACAATTCTATTAATTATATTTAGCACTACAGCTATTATCCCTCTCTATGCACAGGAACAGTTTGCTGTGCCAGAATCCTCCGGTTCCGGAAATAATATCCAAGTCAGAAAAAGAACTAAACTATGGCAGAAGCCAAAAAAGAAAGATGCAGCTGCACAACTTGTATATGCACAAAAGCTAGAAGATGACGGACGCACCAAAAAAGCTTGCAAGCAGTACAATGCACTTGTGCGCAAATGGCATGAATCACCTGAAGCAGTACGTGCTCAATATTCACTCTCTAAACTGCTTGAAGAGAGAGAGAAATATAGCAAAGCTTTTGATGCATATCAGTATATGGCCATGTTTTATGCTGGCAGATTCAATCATGAAGACCTTTTGAACAAGCAGATGGCACTGGCTGACAAAACTCGCGTCAGACGACATAAAAGATTTCTTTTATTGAAAGGCTCCGCTCATCCTAGTGAAGCAATGCCCATGTATAGAAAGATCATAAAAAATGCGCCAGAATGGAAAAATGCAGATAATGCACTATTCAACATCGCATCTATTCAAGAGGAGCTAGATCAATATAGCGCAGCGAGGGATTCATACAATAAACTGTTGCAACTTTATCCAAAAAGCGAACTTCTTGATTCATCCGCTTTTCATAGTGCATACTGCTCATATGTCATTTCCAACAAAAGCCCTAGAGATAAGCTTATCTGCCGTGATGCACTTTCTGCACAAGCGGACTACCTTAATAATTATGCGCAATCAAAAGATAATGTAGCCATAACTGAAAAATGTATGATAGAGTTGAAAGATAGGTTGGCGAAAATGTATTATAATACAGCTAAGTTTTATGATAAATCAGGTCACCTAAAAGCAGCGTTAATTGCTTATAATGATCTGGTAAAAAGATTTCCAGATAGCACCTTAACAAGTCAGGCAATAAAACGTATTGATTATATAAATATAGAATTGGAGCGTAAAGAGAATGAATAAATATATCAGAAGTTTATTAGCAGTATTAACTCTTGCATTAATAAGTAGTGGCTGTAGTAGCATGGGCTATCGTCTTGGCACTACACTGCCAAAAGGATTAGAGACGGTTCATGTCCCGATCTTTCTCAACAACACAAAAGAGCAACTACTAGAAGCTGCGACCACACAAGCAACGATACAGGAGTTTCAGCGTGAAGGCACTATGAAGATTGTCAAAAATTCTGCTGACACACTACTAGAAGTCATATTGACAGATTTCGTACTGGAACCTGTA
>DAOVUR010000005.1 GCA_030632465.1 bacterium
ACTATTCACTGTTAGTTATTAATTACTCACTATTTTCCTGCTATGAGTTTTTCGGCTTGTGGAGATTTTGCTAGTTTATCAAGCATTTGTATTTCTACGGTAAGTATGTTGCGGCTCATCATGGTTGCTGTTAGTTGGTCGTCTAGTTTATCTGTTTTGCGTTTTGCTTTTTCTGCTTTGGTGATTTTTAGATTGAGCTTTTCTAGATCGCTTGTGAGTTTTGCTTCTTTGGGAATCATGACTTTCTTTTTTGAATCTACCATGGCTGTAAGTTTTTTGTAGCTGGTTGCAAGTTTCATCTCTGCTCTTTGTAGATTTTTCTTGTCTGTTGCTGTTAGGGCAGCTTTGCCTTTTTTATTGATTCTTTCTATATCAGCAACACTGTCGTTTACTTTCATCCTTGCTGTAATGAGGGGTGAATATCTCTCTTCTAGTTGTCTACATGCTTCTTTGCTGAAGCCGAGGCGTAGGCGTTGTATATCACGCCGCAGAGATATGTTGTAGATCTTTTCTATTTTCGTAATGGTAGCTAGTGCTGCCTTTTGGTCGGCAAGTTTTGCTTGTAAGTCGCTTTTTCTTTTTTTGAGAGTTGCGCTTGATGGGTTTTTTAGTGGAGAAAGTCTTTTGCTGGTTTTTGTGATCTCTGTTTGTAGCTTTTTCTTGTACGTTGCTGCTTGTTTCTCGAATTTTGGTTTTATGGATTTATATCGTGTTGCTAAAGCTGCTATTTCTTTTTCTGCTGCTGGTCTAGCAGTGGTTCCAAATATAAATGGGAGTGAGCTTATTTTTCTATGTGTCTGTATCATTTCTACCCATGTTGCTGTGAGTTGAGGGTATAATTTTTCTAGATTTTCCATATCAGAAACGTTGCTACATTTTACTCCGTGGAATTTTGTGGGGGCTTTTGCTTCTGCAGTATGAATGCTTGTGGTAAGAAAAAGAATGCTTAGTAGGGTGAATAGTCTGTTTACTAGTTTGCTCATAGTTACTTTCTCCATATTTGAATTAGCTGATATATCAGTTCGTCGGTAATCTACAGTCTTACTGGTGGTATGACAATATATATTTACCAAAAAGGGCATCATCCATGTTGTGGATGATGCCCTTTGTATAATCTTTACTGAATAGTTACTCGGCGCGTTCTACAATAATCTTTGGATCAACTTTTTCTTTAAGGAATTCTTCAACACCCTGTTTTAAAGTGATCATTGCGTGCGGACAGCTACCGCAAGCGCCTGTTAGGCGTACTTTAACGGTTAGGCCTTCAATAGCTACTAGTTCTAAGTCGCCACCATCAGCTTGTAACATTCCGCGGATTTCTTCTAATGCTTCTTTGATCTGTTCTTCCATTGTCTTATCCTTTTATTGCTTTTGCTACTTTAATTAGTAATAATATATAGATTCATAACCGAATCAGTTACGTATAATCTCAAACGATGGGAGTTATGACAAGTTATAATTAGTGGTTAATTATTAATGGTTAGTGGTTAATGAGTGGAATATGACAGATAATAAGAAAATAGTTGTGGCGTTGGGGATGAGTGGTGGAGTGGATAGTTCTGCTGCTGCATCGATACTGTTGGATGCTGGTTATACAGTTCTTGGTATAACGGCACGTATGACGCAGGAGTATTCTCGCTGTTGTGCTGATGTGGATATTGAGCGTGCTGCTAAGCTTTGTGAGCGGCTTGGTATTGAGCATCATATTGTTGATCTGTGTGATGATTTTAAGCGTGATGTTATCGATTATTTTATGTCGGGATATATAGGTGGTGAGACGCCGAGTCCGTGTGTTAATTGTAATCGTTATATTAAGTTTGGCACGCTTCTGGATGCGGCTATTGAGCTTGGTGCTGATAAGATTGCGACGGGGCATTATGTGCGTGTGAGTAGTGAATCTGGTAAGGTGAGGTTGTTACGTGGAGTTGATGGTAGTAAGGATCAATCTTATTTTCTGGCTAGGCTTAAGGCTGAACAGTTGGAGAGGGCTATCTTTCCGTTGGGTGATATGCTGAAGAGTGAGGTGGTTGCGTATGCGCAGCAGCATGAGCTTGTTGCCAGAAAGAGTCGTGAAAGCCAGGAACTATGTTTTGTTATTGAGGGTACGCATGGTGACTATATTGATTTGCGGAGTTTTGAGACAAAGGGTGTTGGTGATGTGGTTACTGCTGATGGTAAGAAGGTTGGGGAGCATAGGGGAGTTCATCATTATACTGTAGGACAGCGTAAAGGTCTTGGTATTGCAATGGGGTATCCTGTATATGTGACTGGAATTGATGCGGAGAATAATCGTGTTGTGATTGGGCCGCGTGAAGATGTTATGTGCGATGATATGTTGGTGTCGGATATGAATTGGATTGGCGATGAGTCGGGTAGTGGTGCTTTTGATGCTGTGTGCCAGATACGTTATCAGCATAAGCCGGCGGCGTGTAGTGTTGTGGTGAAGGGGGATGGGCTTTGTGAGGTTAAGTTTGCGGAGCCTCAATTTGCGGTGACGCCTGGTCAGCTTGCTGTTTTTTATGATGGTGATGTTGTGCTTGGTGGTGGGTGGATTTTTGGAATGAACGATTAATGAACGATGAAGGCTGAGCGATGAACGATGAAGTGCGGTGCGCTATGTGTAATGAATAGTGAATAACTGTGGACTGTTTTTTGCTGTGCGCTATGAAGGGATTATGATTATGATTACGATTATGATTACGCATGAAAACGGTGCGCTATGAGGGGATTACTACGAAATACGCGAAGGGCGCGAAACGGTGCGGGATGAGGGGTTTTTGACAGAATGATTTAGGACAGAATGATTTTTGTTCTACGGTGCGGTGCGGGATGGGAAATTTACATGGATCGGCAGGATGATCAGGATGCTGTGCGGGATTAGGGAAAAGGGGAGCATCCAACTATGAACATTTAATTATGAACTATCAATAATTAACTATGAAGTGTGTGGGGGTTTATGAGTGAGGTTGGCGGGAAGGTTTGGATGGTTAAGGGGGCTGGTAAGTGGTTTCCTGGTACGAGAGATGAGTTGTTGGCGGCTATGCATGAGTATGTGGATGGTGTGGAGCTTTCTGGGGTGAGGGGGCGAGTTGTGAGTGCGTTAGCGCCTCATGCTGGATATCAATATTCTGGTAAGGTGGCGGGCTATACGTTTAAGGCGCTAAGGAGTAGTGCGGATCGGTATGGTGAAGTTGATACGGTGGTGGTGATTGGCTTTACGCATGGGTTGCAGTATGAGGGGGTTGCGCTATTGGATGGTGATTTGGTGAGGACGCCGTTGGGTGATGCTGTTATCGACACGGATGCTGTGCGTGAGCTTGCTTCTATGGGGCGCTCTATATTTATTGATGATAGGCCGCATGCTGTTGAGCATTCGGCAGAGAATGAGATCCCGTTTGTTCAGTATGCGCTTCCTGATGCTAAGTTGGTGGTGGGGCTGATTGGTGATCATGCTGAGGGTACTATTACGGAATTAGTTGATGCGCTGGTTGTGTTGGCGGAGGAGAAGAATATCGTTGTTGTGGCGAGTAGTGATCTGCTTCATGATGCTGACTATGAGAAGGTGACCAAGAGTGATAAGGGTACGTTGGGTTTGATTGCGGAGCTTAAGGTTGATGGGCTTTTGGATAGCTGGAGTTATGAGCAGCAGGTGTGTTGCGGGATATCGCCTCTGGTTGTGGCTATGAGATTTGCGGAAAGATGTGGAGCTGCTGATGGTAAGCTGTTATGTTATCGAAATAGTGGCGACGACTATCCGGAGAGTCGTGGGAACTGGGTTGTAGGGTATGGATCTGTAGTTTTTTCGGTTTCTGATTGATATTTGGCTCTATAAATATATAGTGTATGAAAGTAAAGAAGCTAACTGTTATATAGGGCTGGTTTTGGAGAGAGAGATGCGTAAAAAGAAATATAAGAGAATTATGCTCAAAATGAGCGGTGAAGTTTTGGGAAATAAGGAAGCTGGTAACAGTATCGATCCTACTATTCTAAATAATGTTGCCAAGCGTATTAAGGCTGTTGTGGAGATGGGGGTTGAGGTTGCTGTTGTGGTTGGCGGCGGTAATATTTTTCGTGGTTTAAGTGGAGCTGAGGGTGGTATTGATCGCAGTTCTGGTGACTATATGGGGATGCTTGCGACAATTATCAATTCACTCGCTTTGCAGAATGCACTAGAGGGTGTTGGTGTTGATACTAGGGTTATGACGGCTATTAGTATGCCGCAAGTGGCTGAATCGTTTATTTTACGCCGAGCTTTACGTCACTTAGAGAAGGGGCGTGTTGTTATTTTTGGTGGCGGTACGGGGAATCCTTATTTCACTACTGATTCGGCATCGGCGCTGCGTGCAAGTGAGATTCAGGCTGATGTTTTATTGAAGGCGACGAAGGTGGACGGTATCTATTCAGCTGATCCATTTAAGGATAAGGATGCTGTTCGTTATGATAAGCTTACGTATAATGATGCATTGAGTAAGTCGCTGAAGATTATGGATGGTGCTGCTTTTTCTTTATGTATGGAAAATAATATTCCTATAATAGTATTTAACTTTTTTGATCCGGATTCTATAGAGGCTGCGGTTAGAGGTGAAGATATTGGCACGGTTGTGTCTGCTTAATGAATATAAAATGTACGGGGGAGTTATAATGGAAACTATTGATGATGTCATGCTTGATGCTGAAGAGAAGATGGAAAAATCAATTAGTGTTTTAGTTGAACAATTTGCGGGTATAAGAACGGGTAAAGCGTCACCAGCATTGGTGGAAAATATTCAAGTTGAGTATTATGGTGCGCTAACGCGATTGAAAGAGATGGCAGGTATATCTACGCCAGAACCACGGTTAATTGTTATTACGGCGTATGATCCTTCGGTATTGCCGGAGGTTGAGAAGTCTATTTTGGCGGCTAACCTCGGCGTAACGCCAATAAATGATGGGCGCTTGATCCGTATTCCTATCCCTGAACTTAATGAAGAGCGTCGTAAAGAGATGTTGAAACTGGCAAAACGTATGCTTGAGGATTCACGAGTAGCTGTTCGCAATATACGTAGAGATGCGAATGATGTTATTAAGGGGTTGCAGAAGGATGGCAAGATCACTGAAGATGATCGTGATTCTGCCCTTGATGATGTGCAGAAGTGTACGGATGATGCAATTAAAAGTATGGATGATGGATTAAAAGCAAAAGAAACTGAGATAATGGAAGTATAGCAGGGTGAAGTGTTGGTTGCTTAGTCTATCTATCTGATAGGTGAAAAACAGAATTTCTAATAACTATGATGTAATGTAGGTACTTGACATTTATTGCGCTATGTCATAATGTTTGAACTGAATTTATGGAGAACTTATAATGGTAGATGAAAAAGTATCTAATGATGACGCTTTGCCGCCTAAGGTGAATTTGCAGAATAGTGATGCAATCAAAATTGGTAATAGTGAGCCGGTTGAGGCTCCTTCTGCGCCAGCACAGGCTGTACCAGTTCCACCAAAAGCTGCACCAGTGCCACCCAAAGCAGCAGCATTGCCGCCAAAAGTCGAGCCAGTTACTCTTAAGGCTAAGCCAGTTACTCTCAAGGCCAAGCCAGCGACTCTGAAGGCTAAGCCTATTTCGAAAAGTGAAACATCAAAGATTCCGCTAGATGTGGCGTCAGGTATTACTATTGTTGATGATGCGCCTCATACGAAGACTATCAAGATTAAGCCTGTGGCATCACCTGCTACTATCAAGATAGGTGCAGCTACGGCACCGGAAGTTGCCCCACCAGCTGCTGTTTCTCAAGAGGCTTTGAATAGTGCAAAAAGTAAGACTTCTAAGATTTCTTTGGATAGTGTTTTGCCGGATGGTGCTGCGTCACTTGATAGTGGTCCTAAAACTATACGACTTAAACGTCCGAGTGTAATATCTAAGCCAGCGGTTACTGCGGCGCCTAAAGCTGCAGCAGTGGATGCTAAAGAAGATCTTAGCAAGACTTCGCGTCTTGATGTTGCTGCGGCTGAAGCTACGCCTACGCGCCGTAAGACTATTCGTGTTAAGCGTCCTACAACATCAGCAGCTGCACCGGCTCTTAATGTTGCGCGTCCTGCTGCACCTGCTTCTGCAGCGGCAGTAGCTCCTGCTGGTGGTGCTTTGCCTTCAATGGGTGCACCTGTACCGCCATCTGCACCAGCATCCGTTGTTGAGGAAAAATGTATTGTGTCGGGAATTGCATCTATCTTTTCGCTACTTGTTGTGTTCGTGTTGATATACGTACTATTGGCGCAACTTGCTGGAGCAGATAGGTCATTAAGTAGACTTTCATATTTCATGCCGGAGATGAATCTTTCATGGCCTGGCAAAATCTTGGGTAACTAAAAGAGGAGAATAATATTATGGCAGAAACTAGTGTTATTCATATTGATGCAGATAACTGGCAGTCGGAAGTGTTAGATTCTTCAGTGCCTGTTTTGGTTGATTTTTGGGCTGAATGGTGTGGGCCTTGTCGTGCAATTGCTCCAATATTGGATCAAGTTTCAGTGTCGATGGGTGGTAAAATTAAGATTGTGAAGGTGGATGTTGATAAACTTCCGCAAGTTGCAGCCCAATTCGGAATACGTTCTATTCCTACACTGTTGGTCATGAAGGATGGTCAGGTGCAAGAGCAGATGGTTGGAGCTATGAATAAGGCCGACTTAGAAACTAAGCTACAGGGTTATCTGTAAAGTCTTAGATATGTTTAAGCCAATAAGTTATGGCTTCAGTATTATATAGAGCTTGTAACTGTTCTATTGCTATGCACTATTCTCATTTTCTTAATTTCCTTGTGTCTGATATATAGCGGATACTGTTTTCAAGAATCTAATTACTATTTTTTATTGGAGTTGTACATGCCCACATATGAATATGAGTGTTCGGAGTGCGAAGATATATTCGAAGTTTTTCAGAGCATGACGGATGAGAGAATAAAAAAATGTCCAGCATGTGGCGGTAAGGTTAGTCGACTCTTCGGTGCTGGTGCAGGAATCATCTTTAAGGGTAGCGGTTTCTATGAAACTGATTATCGTGGTAATAGCTATCAAAATGATGCTAAGAAAGATAGCTCAAGTAGTAGTGCGCCCTCTGCAGAGAATAAGAAAAGCAGTAGTAAGAAAAGTGGTAAGAAAAAGGAGAAATCCGGATCTAAGACTACTGCTGCATCTTCATCTAAGAGCTCTAAAAAAAGTAAATAATTATGGAAAATTTAATCTGCAAGAAGTGTGGTTCGTCTATAGGTGTTGGATCGATATTTTGTCCTGTATGTGGTGTTAAGCCGGATTCGGAAGCAATGGAAGAGAATGCGCGTATTGAGCCAAAGGAGCGTAGCTCTTTCAGGGTTAGATGGGGTGTGGTCGTTTCTGTGCTTATTGCGTTTTTAGTGATTGTTGTGGGATTACTCTTCTGGCCAAATGCAAAAAATATTGGGCTTAGGGGTGACATTACAGGTTCAAGGCATTTTGTTAGTCAGATGAAAACATTGAATGCTGCTGAATCGCCTGCTGTTACATTTAGCGAGGGTGATGTTAATGCTTACCTGAAGTTTATACGTGTGCCACAGGTTGATATGTCCTTTTGTAACGTGACCTTAAGGACTGATGAGATTCATATTAGAGCAGGTAGAAGGTTGGGGCCGTTTAAGTTCTTTAAGGGGGAGTTTTCACCAAAACTAACGGTAGACATCTGGTGCCTTCCGACGGAGCAGGGGGTGACTATTTCAAAAGTATTGATTGGACATTTACCTATAGCTATACGTTTTACGCCGAGTATTGTGGGTAAATTAGGGTTTTTGATTCTAGGTGACTATGAGAAGCTTGTTTGGCTCGATAATGTTAAGGCAGTTGAGGTCAAAAAAGAAGAGATAGTTATAACGCTTACGAAGAGTGGTTTAATAGAAGGAATGTAGGGTGTTGAGGATGAGTCTTGAGCTGAATAAACTTGTTGCATATTTTTCAGTTGGTGACAGTGATTACTTATGTTCACATAGCTATGTTGATTGTGGTGTGAGGCTTTCTGTTCTATCAAAATATATTTTTGGCCTATCGGTATTCTTGCTCTCTATATCTGTTTTCTCGTTAACTTCTGTTGCTGCTACTAATATTAATTCCTCATTAAAAGATATTACTGTAATAAGAAGCCTATCTGGACGTTATACTGTTGCTGGTAAAAACAGTGCCTGGAACGCATCAGTGATGCGTCAGCTGGAAGTTTTGGATGGAAAAGTTGAAAATATTACTGGACTGAAGATGCCGTTTGGTTATAGGCGTATTCGTGTGGGTGTTTATGACAAGCCGTTAGGCAGTAGTAATATCACATGGGCTCAGGGATATCATCGCCCGGAGTTTTCTCAGAGACTAACCATTTATGACTATATGCATGTTGATGTTGCGGAGTTAGAGGTTGTGATGTGCGGGTTGTTCCTGAATGGATATGTGTTTAGGAGACAACTTGATATTGAGGTTAGAAGAAAAGGTGGAGGTGACCTTGTAGGGGTTAAACCTGGTAGGGTGCCGTCATGGTTAGCGCTGGGTGTTGCTAGGAATCTCTATTCATCCTATAGGGCCGAAAATTCTATGCAGGTGCTTGATATGTATGACAAGGGGGAGCTGCCATCAGTAAAGCAGTTACTGAATAAATTTGGTGGTTTTGATCAGTCGTCAGAACTGAACAGGCATCTTTGTGGTATGTTTGTTTTGTGGTTATCTAAGATGCCTGAAAAGGCAACTGTTTTTGATAAGCTGTTTGGCTCTATAGCGCGTGATGAGTTTCTGCTTGCCGATGATTTTACGAAGATGATAAAAGGTTGTAGTTCAGTTAATGAGCTGGAGAGAATGTGGGTAGATTGGATTTATAAGCAGCGTCGTATAGTACATGGCCTAGGCGTAACTACTTCTGGGATGGTAGAGAAGTTTGAATCTATGTTGGTTGTTACTCCTGTGGAGTGTCGGGAAGCAGATGGGCCTGCGGTTAACTGGAATATTTCGTTTGGTGAGTTGATTCTCAGTCGTGAAGAATCATGGATATCATCTTGCGCTAGAAAGAAGATCTTTAGTTTGAAATTTATGTTTATTGGGCGCGGTTCTGACCTTGCTGATGTGGTTGATGACTACTGTGACTTTCTGGTTGCGCTGGAAAAAGGAAAGAGTGAGAAGCGTTTGGTTAAACTTCTAGAAAAGGCTGAAGCATCAAAGAGCTTGATGCTTAAGAGGTATGGTGAGGAAAATTTGTTGGAATAAAAGCGGCAAACTGCTATTTTGCACTCGACCTGACGGCTGATTACAGGGATTATAGAGAAATAGTATTGATAAATAGATTAAATTACACGTTTATGGATGAGGGAATAATGAGTTCACAGAAGACTATGGTTGGAAAAGTTAATGCTGATGTATTGTCGTTTACAGTAGGAAAAGATGCGGTGCTAGATCGTGAATTGGTTGATGCCGATTGCATAGGTACTGCGGCACATGTGACTATGCTGCAACGTCTATCTGTTAAACCTTCACTCTTTTCGATTAAGGAGCGTGATGATGTTATTGCTGAGTTGGTTGAAATTATGCGTCGTGGACGTAAAGGTCAGTTTAAGATATTGGCTAGTGATCAAGATGTTCATTTGGCAGTTGAACGAACTTTAACGAAGAAGTTAGGTGATGTAGGTAAAAGAATTCATACTGCACGTAGCCGTAATGATCAGGTTGCAGTTGACTTACGCCTTTACGCTAAAGAAGAGCTATTGGGATTATTGTTAGATAGTGTAGAGTTGTCGTCGGTACTGCTTAGTTTTGCTAAGAAGCATAAGATGTGGCCTATGGTTGGTCGTACGCATCTACAGCCTGCCATGCCGAGTACGGTTGGGTTGTGGGCATCTGCACATGCGGAAAGTTTATTGGATGATATAAGTTGCCTTGAAAGTGCGTATCAGCTTAATGATCGTTGTCCGTTGGGGTCCGCTGCAGGTTATGGTGTGCCGTTGGCAATAGATCGTGAACTTACTTCTAAGCTACTTAATTTTGCAGAGCCAATTCATAATGTACTTTACGCCAGTAATGCAAGAGGGAAGTGTGAGTCGGTAATTGTTGCATCGTTATCTCAGGTTATGCTTTCGTTGTCACGTTTGTCGGAAGATATGATTCTCTATTCTATGCCGGAATTTGCTTATTTCAAACTGCCAGCTGAGCTTTGTACTGGTAGCAGTATTATGCCGCAGAAAAAGAATCCAGATGTTTTGGAATTGGTGCGCGCTAAAGTTGCAAGAGTATTGGCGGACTCAACTGCAATTACTGGTATTCTGAAAGGGTTGCCGGGCGGTTATAATCGTGATTTGCAGGAGATTAAAGAGCCATTTATGGAAAGTATGCAGACGACTCGTGCTTCGGTAAAGATTATGATTGATATGGTTAAGTCATTAAAGGCTGATAAGAAAGCTTTGCATGCTGCTTTTACGCCGGAAGTCTTTGCGGCAGACCGAGCTTTAGAGCTGGTTGCTGAAGGTGCATCATTTCGCGATTCATATAATCAGGTGCGTGATGATCTGGAGTCGTTACAGGTTGATGATCTTGGTGCAGCGATGCTTAAGAGAACTCATCTTGGTGCTGGTGCCGGATTAGATATTGATTTCCTTATGAAGAGAAGTAAGGAAGTTGGAGTAAAAGTTAAGCGTACACGTGTACGGTATTATGCTGCGATATCCAAGTTATTAGGAACAAAGTATTCTGACTTAAGCATCTAGCAGTTTGTGTCGTAGATTCATGCAGGATGGCTGATAATGAGTGTTTCCGATAAAGTTAGGCAGAAACTACGTGATATACCAGATAAGCCTGGGTGCTATATGATGCGTGATCGGCGTGGCAAGATTATCTATGTCGGGAAAGCGAAATCATTGCGCAAACGGGTGCAGTGGTACTTTCGAGAAGCGAGTCTTCGCAGTGGAAACCCCAAGATTCGTGGTCTTATTAATAGCATTGATGATTTGGATTATATTGTTGTTCGTAATGAAGCTGAAGCACTGCTTACTGAGGGGCAGCTTATTAAGGATTATCGTCCGCGCTACAATGTTACGTTCAAGGATGATAAGCGTTTTCTACTATTGCGTGCAAATATCACGGCGCCATTTCCGCAGTTTAGGTTTTGTCGCTTAAAGCGAGATGATAATGCGGTATATTTTGGTCCGTATACCTCATCTTCAGCAGCTCGGGCAACATTAGATTTTCTGGAAAAGAGGTATGGGTTACGTAAATGTTCTCCGCGCAACCCTGATGCTGATACATATAAGCATTGCATGAATGACATTGTAAGATTTTGTGCAGCACCCTGTATAGGGAAAGTAACCTCTGAAGAGTATCATGAGAAGTTTGAGGAGGCGTGTGCATTTTTGCGTGGTGAAAGACCGGTCGTTCTTAAGGAACTAACAGAATTGATGGAACAGGCTGCAGAGAAAAGGGATTATGAGAAGGCTGCAGCATTGCGCGATACATTGACGGTACTTAAGGCGACCATAAGAAAACGCGGCCAAACTCCGTCATCACCAGAGATTCGCGCAGCAGATGCTTTAAAAGGTGTTGAACAGCTTAAAGATGTTCTACATCTGGAGAAGGATCCGAAGGTTATAGAGTGTTATGACATCTCGAATATCTCAGGGACGTTCTCTGTTGCGAGTATGGTATGTTCGATAAATGGTGTTCCTATGCGGAATAGGTATCGTCGTTTTAAGATAAAGACGGTTGAGGGGATTGATGATCCTGCAATGATGGCGGAGGTTCTGCGTCGTCGGTTTGGACGTATGCAGGATGAGAAAACGAAGCCGCCTGATCTTGTAGTGGTTGATGGTGGAATTACCCAGTTGAATGCCGCCTATAATATTCTAGAGGAATTAGGGATTGATTATGTGACGTGTATTGGTTTGGCAAAACGTTATGAGGAGATATATTGTAAAGGCTTGGATTTGCCGATTAGATTGCCGAAGAATGCACCGGCCCTTAAGGTGTTGCAGCAGCTACGGGATGAAGCGCATAGATTTGCGATAACGTATCATCGTCACCTAAGAAACAAGACAATAAAAGAGTCGGTGCTTGATGATATACCAGGAATTGGTGATACTAGGAAGAAGTTGCTTCTAAGACATTTTGGTTCCGTTAGCAGATTACGTAAAGCTGCCGTGAAAGATATTATGGAAGTTCCTGGTGTAGGCAAGGAGCTGGCTGAGTTGATTGTTGGTGCGCTTAGGTGATTACGAATTATGAATTACGGATGAAAGCTGTGCGGTGCGCTATGTTGCTCAGCGGTGCGGTGCGGGATGAAGGGGGTTTGACAGAATGATTATGTGACAGAATTATTTTTGCTCGGTGGGGATGGCGTTTATTTGCTTATTTCACTTTGCTCAATAATCAAATACACGCCATGCTGGCATCTTTAAGGAAAAAAGGAAGAATTAATAACTGTTCACTATTCACTATTAGTTGTTCACTGCTTTTGCCGGTGCGGTGCGGGATGAATAAAGTGTTAAGTTTTAAGGGTTAAGGGTAAAAAGGGGAACGTTGGATTTTAATATGGATATGAAACTAAAAGATAAGCAACCCTCCGTCGCCAAGGCTATGGAGGGTAAGAGGATATTGGTGATCAAGTTGAGCTCGCTAGGGGATGTTTTTCATCCGTTGCCGGCTGTTCAGGTTCTTAAGAAGGAGCTGAATGCTACCGTTGATTGGGTGACGACTGATATCTATGCTGGGTTAGTGGAGACTTTTACTGATATTGATCGTGTGATTTCTTTTCCGCGTAGGTCGTTCTTTGCGAATCTGAAGCCTTTCTTAACGGAGTTACGGCATGAGGAGTACGATCTTGTTATTGATTTTCAGGGGCTTTTGAAAAGTGCAATGGTTGCTATGCTTGCACGTGGGCGGCGGCGGATAGGGCCGTCGTTTAATCGTGAAGGAGCTCGTCTGTTCTATACTGATGTGGCAGGGAAGTTAGATGTTGAACGACATGCTGTTGATCAGTGTATGGATGTTGTTCGGTATTTAGGGTTGCCTGATAAAGAGGTGGTCTTTCCTGTGGAGTATCCTGCGTATGAGATAGAGAAGAAGAGTCCGGCAGTAGCGATATTGCCGCTTTCACGTTGGGGGACAAAGAATTGGCCGTTAGAAAATTTTGTCAAACTTGCGCAATTGCTGACTGAGTCTGGTGCTGGATCATTGTTTATTCTTGGCGGGCCAGGTGATGAGGCTGTCTGTGCGAAGATAGAGAATCAAGTTGGTGGTGATATTACCAATTTGGCTGGCAAGATGAGTCTGGCGGAGACTGGTGCACTATTAGAACAGATGGATCTATTGATTTCTAACGATTCAGGGCCAGTGCATATGGCGGCGGCATCTGGTGTGCCATGCCTTGTTATGTTTGGTCCAACTGATGATCATCGTACTGGGCCGTATGGTGATATTCATAAAGTGATGAGTGTTGATATTGATTGTCGTCCTTGTTTCTCTAGAACATGTAAGTTGGCTGAACAGACTTGTTTGCGTGACATCTCTCCTGAGTCCGTTTATGCGACCGCAAAGGAAATGCTGAAAAAGTAGACTGCTCACTATATCAGTATTCTAATGCTTATTAAAAGACAGCTATGGAAAGCTGTTTTACTGGGTTAAGGATTTTGTGTTACATATATTCTTTATCGGCGGCGCCCCATGATACGTAGTATTCGCAGGAAGAGGTTGATTATATCCATATAGAGGGCGGCAGCGCTATCGACGGCATTATCTAGAGTCTTTGGGATGCTATTGGCTCTACTCCAGTCGAAGCCGATATAGCCACAGAATATAGCGGCAACAATCCAATCGAGGATTCCGTGGTGCATCTTGAAGATAAAAACTTCTACTGCTTCAACGATAATGACTGCAATAAGAGCGATAGTAAGTGCGCCTGCAATTTTCTCGAAGAATCTGGGAAATAGCGTGCCTAGAATCATCATAACGCCAGTTACGAGCCCAGTGACACGTATGGCACTCAATACTAGATCTGGGTCATATTGATGCACGACGAGATTTATAATCAGGCCGAATGGGACGACGATAAAGTTGTAGCCGATAAAGCTTACCAGTGCTGAGTCAGATTTTATAAAGAGAGTAATGCCGAAGAAACATGCGGCAATATACCCAAGAAAGAATAGCCATGGGTTTATGCTTGCGATTGTTTCGTATGGAATATTTTCTACCATTATCCAGTTAAGAAGAAATCCCCAGCAGAGTACTAGTCCGATTACAAGGTTGTAGAGATTGGTGCTGATTTCGCTCCCTGGCGAGTTGTGTGAAGTTCTATTGAAGACGTTATTTTCCATTATTCCCTCTATTTGTTTTTGGTACTTTTGCCGTGACGATGTAGGTCTTTACATGATGGCAGCCAATGTATGCTGTGGTTTTGTACAATACCGCGCATTAGCCGTCCGAGTAGATCTGATCCTGTGATGATTCGTTTTTGGCTACCCCAGAATATTATAGTGTCTTTATCTATAACGTCATCTTCGATGCATTCTGGTTGGACTTTTAGGGTAGGGATGATTTTTCCTAAAGTTGCATTTTCATCTTTTACGACTATTGGATGGTGACAGTATTGTAGTGGGGTGAATGTTGTATCAAATAGAGCTGATCTTATGACTTCATGAGCGTTCATGATATATCTTGGTTCATTGGTATCATCAGTGATAATAATCCATTTTTTCTGCGGTCCCTGTATGAGCTTTAGGAATGGATCTTTTACTGATGGTTTTATGTTTGGGAATATAGGCGTATCGTCATTGAAAGGGAGCTGAATAATAGTAGCTGGGTCTATTATTTCACCCTCTTGAATAACAGGAAGGTCATCCATTTCCAGAAAGTTAAGTGCGCCTTTTCCTTCAACGTCTGCGATATCACTTTCTTCAGATTTGATATGAATTTTGAATAGTTCGCGAAGTTCTACTTCTTTGAAAAATAGTGTTGTTTCTTTACCTAGTAGTTTATCAAGAGCCATGGCGGTAGGTTTGGCTACAGGAAAAAGTACTATTTGATAGAATCGCAGTACGGGCGCTAGTAGTGATGCGGTTGTGAGTGCGTATCTGGAGAAGTATGCCTGTGGTATAATTTCGCCGAAGAAGGTTATAACAACTGTGGAGAAGATAAATGCAGCGACACCGACCATGACTGAGTTGGAGAGTAGGGTTAGTAGAACATTTATGCATACATTGCCCCAGAGAATGGTGGTTAGTAGAAAGTTTGAGTCTTCTCTTAGTTTGGCAACTTTTATGGCTTTTGGGTCATTCTTCTTGGTCCCTATTTCCAGTTGGAGCTTAGAGATACTAAAAAAGGCAAGGTTAAGTCCTGAGAACATTGCTGATTGCGTTATGCAGAATAAAATTCCAAGCCATATAAGTGTTGTCATATGTTTTTATTTATCGTTTTTTTGCTTTTAACAATTTGGTGCAATATTAAGGATACATGTACCAAATGCGATTTCGGCAATAGCTTCCATAGCTTTTGCATTTTTAACTGAGATTATTGGATCCTCGCCCCACGTTATAGGACCATCGCCATGAATAAGTATGCCGGGAGTTTTCATTACTGTTTCGGCGGCAACTGTCTTGATGATATCTTTTCCCGCCATTGTAGTATGGTGTTCATTATTTTCTTCAAGCTGATGTTTGGGTGTTACGGAGATTGTATCGGCAAAATAGTCACAATGCATAGTGCCATAGATGGGTATCTCGCGATTTGCTTGAGCAAAGATAGTTGCATATACGCTGTGAGTATGTGTTACACCGCCGATTTCCGGGAAGTTTTTGTATAGCTCTATATGCGTAAAGGCATCACGTGAAGCCTCGTGTTTGCCCTGTATGACTTTGCCTGACATGTCAATAATAACGAGATCGTTAGGTGTTAAAGATTCGTAGCTTAGGTCGTCAGGAGTAATAGCAATTAGGTTACGTTTGCGGTCTATGCCGCTCACGCTTCCCCAACTTAATCTAATTAGGCCGGAACGATAAAGTTCCTGGTTGGCCTCACTAACGGTTTTTCTTAAATTTTCAAGCATTTGTATAGTGTGGTTGGTATGGTTATAAATGTCAAGAAGAGAGGGGCAATAGCAGAAAGATGTAGTATAGCTATGAGCACTTGGGCTGTTATATCTTAAACCCTAGCTTGCTGATTTTATCTTTTAAGGTTTGTGACATGTTTTTGCCTGTGATGGTTGTGAATCGGAACTCGCGCCGCATGGGGTATGATTTACGTAGCTTGTCGAAGTGAGCTTTTCTGTCATCACCTATTTTTGATGAAATCTCACGTAGGTCGCTATCGTCAACTTTTATGTCATATATTTTACTGATAATCTCTTGTAGGACTTCTTCGTCTTGCCTGCCTTTTGCGTCAATAGATATTTCTGGCACAATGGCTTCTGGCATAAATGGCTCTGGATCCCAGTCGGAAGTTATGCCGAAGAATTCGCAAGCTTGTTCAAAAACCATAATAGTACCTTGAACTTTTCCTTCGTATGAATGACCAGCAATGTGTGGTGTGCCGATGTCGACTTTATCTAGCAGTTCCTGAATAAGATCAGGCTCTCCTTCCCACGTGTCCATAATGCAGTAAGATACTTTTCCGCCGTCTATGGCGCTGATGAGGGCGGGGGTATCGACTACGGGTCCGCGGGCGGCATCGATAAAGATTAAGTCTTGTTTGCATTGCGTAAAGAACTTACTGTCGGCAAGGTGATAGGTTGCATCTATGCCATCTTTGGTAAGAGGCACATGTACGGTTATGATATCTGACTCTTGCACTATTTTTTCAAGAGATACGAATTGTGAACTGTTTTCTGCACGCTCACGAGGTGGGTCGTTTTGTAGTACGCGCATGCCGAGTGCTTCGGCTTTTTTGACAACACGTTTGCCAACATTGCCAATACCGATAACGCCAATTGTTTTACCTTCCAGTGTGAAGCTATGTTTACGGGCAAGGTGTAAAAGTCCGGCAACGAGATATTCTGAGACGCTGTTTGCGTTACAGCCGGGCGAGAAGCACCATTTTATATTGTTACTTTCCATGTAGTCGGTGTCCATGTGATCTATACCGATAGTGGCGGTGCCGACAAATTTAACTTTGCTACCTGCGAGTAGAGCTTCGTTTACTTTAGTTGTGGATCTGGTGGCGAATATATCAGCATCTTTTAGGTCATCTGCAGTTATAGTGCGTCCTTCAAGAATAGTGGCTTCGCCAATGGTTGAAAATGCCTCTTTTACCAGCGGCATATTTGTTGAGCATATAATTTTCATAATTATTCCTTTATTTGCGATATTTTTATTTTAGTGAGGTCCCTGACCTCATTTCTGTTTAGTGGTGCTCCGGCATTTCGGCTCCGCTCAATGACCTCGTTTGTGTTTAGTGGTGCTTCGGCATTTCGGCTCCGCTCAATGGGCTCAGTTTTAGTTGGGGCGGTTTCTGATGTCTGTTCATGTAATAGTAGTGTGTATAGCTGGTGGTAATAGCCGCCATGAGCCATGAGTTCGTCGTGTGTGCCTTGATCTACTAGTTTACCATGCTTCATTACTAGGATACGATCTACGTGTCGGATAGTGGATAGTCTATGTGCGATGATGATACTAGTACGGCTTTCTATTAGTTTGTTAAGTGCATCTTGAATCAGTATTTCGGTGGCTGTATCAACGCTGGCGGTTGCTTCATCGAGCACAAATAGCATGTCTGGTGATTGCGCTACGGTGCGTGCCATGACGAGTAGCTGTTTTTGTCCTAGCGATAGGCCGCCACCTCGCTCAGTTAGTATTTCATCATATCCATTTGGTAGTGAGTTTATAAATCCGTGCGCATTGACCATCTTGGCGGCATTTTCTACTGCGGCTCTGTCTATCTCTGGGTTTAGCAGTGCGATGTTTTCATATATGCTGCCAGCAAAAATAAATGGCTCTTGTAGTACGATGCCTATTCTGCGACGGAGGTCTTCTTTGTTAAAGTCGCGTACATCAATGCCGTCAACTTTTACGGTTCCGCGTTGCACATCATAAAAGCGCGTTAATAGACTGATGAGAGTGCTCTTGCCGGCACCAGTTGCACCGACGATGGCTATTGATTCACTTGGCTTAACTGATAAGTTGAAGTCTTGTATGATCCAATGCTCATCTTCATAGGCGAACCAGACATGTTCGAAATCTATTGCGCCTTTGAGCATTGCAGGGTCAGAAGGATTGGTAGGGTTCTTTATGGTCTCTTCAGTATCTAGTAGTCCGAATATGCGTTCGGCAGAGGCCATGGCTTGTTGAAAGGTACTAGCTTTATCGGATAGGGATCCTAGTGGTCTAAAGAACTCACGAACATATGCTAGGTATGCGACTAAGACACCTATTGTCATATATGGTGATTTGTTGACGAGTAGTAGTCCGCCTATTGCGATGATTAAGATTGTTGTTGCACCTTGAAAGAATTCTAGTACTGGCCAGTATAAACTGAAGAATTTCACCTCTTTGTAGTGTGCGGTGCGTAGTTTTTTATCTAGCTCAAGGAAGTCAGCACGGGCAGTCTTTTCACGATTAAATAGTTGAATAGTGTTCATGCCGGTAATGTTCTCTTGCAGAAAGGAGTTGGTGTTAGATGTCTCAGTTCTTATGTCGCGATGTGCTTGTCTTAATTTGTGGTTTACTGCACCTAGTGCCAGTAGTAATGGAATCAAGATTATGATTAATGATAGTGCCATTGGTGGGCTTAGGTAGATCATGAATCCGAGCACGCCTAGTAGCATGAAGAGATCTGAGACTGTGCCGACAACTCCTTCGGTAACAAATCGTTGTAATGCATCCACGTCAGAAGTTACTCTTGTCATTAGTCTGCCAACTGGATTGTTGTCGAAGAATGGTAGATCTAGGCGTAAGATCTTTTTAAAGACATCTGCTCGCATATCGAAGATGATTCGTTGGCCAACCCATTCGGTTAGTAAGCCTTGGCCGTAGCGACAGAGGAATCCGAATAGCGCTATGGCGACATATAGAAGGCCGGTTTTTAGTAGTCCGCGGCTACGAGCACTCATTGTTTCGTGTAGGGCATCACCAACTAGGTATGAGTCGGTAGCGTGTTTGATGAGAATCGGAAGTGTATTGACAGCAAATGCCATGATAAGAATAAGTATTAGGGAAATAGTGAGTAGCCCTATGTATGGTTTGGCGTATGCGAGCAGGCGCCAAGCGAAGGTACGGCTTTGCTTTATGGAAATCTTCTGTTGTTCGTTTGGTTCCGAGGTCATTCGTTATCCTCCAGAGCCATTTTGATTTCTTGTAGCTGGTTCAGGTGTGCGTAGTAGCCATCTTGTTGAATAAGTTCATCATGAGTGCCGTATTGTGTGATTTTGCCATCTTCAACTGTTGCAATTATATCTGCATATCTTAATGTGGAAGCACGATGGCTGACGATTATGGTTGTACGGTTTTTTATGGCTGGTTGTAGTTTTGCCATAATGGATGATTCTGTCTGCGTATCTACAGAGGCTAGTACATCATCAAGAACAAGGATGGAAGGGCGTCTTGCCAGGGCGCGGCTAATGGAGGTGCGTTGTCGCTGTCCGCCAGAGAGTGTGATGCCGCGTTCACCAAGTACTGTTTCGTACTGATTATGAAATTCTGTAACGTCATCGTGTAGGTGTGCAATATCGGCTGCCCAGAGTATGGTTTCTTCACTCTTATCGTCTAGTCCGAAGGAGATGTTTTCCGCCAATGTACGTGAGAATAGTATCGGTTCCTGTGCTGCAAAACCGACATGAGAGCGTAGATGTTGTAGCGGAAGTTTTTGTAGTGGAATATTGTCAATTTCCACAGTGCCGCTTGTGGGGTCCATGATTCTGGCTACTAATGATGCGAGTAGTGTTTTGCCGCCACCTGTTGGGCCGGTAATGCCTATGGTTGTACCTGCAGGGATGGTTAGGTTAATATTGGAGAGTAGCGTCTGTTCCTTTATGGTGTAGGTGACATCAATAAAGTTTATCTCGCCGCGTAATGGTGGCGGGTTAGCTAGAACATCTGTAGCATCTTGCACTTCTGGGGTGGTGTTGAATATCTTGAGAATTCTTTCCCAGCTAACGCGGCCACGTTGGATTAGAACGGCTACCCAGCTCATGGCTAGCATTGGCCACTGAATATACATCATATACTGAATAAACTGTACCAGCTTGCCTAGGGTTAGTTTGCCGGTAATCACTTGGCGCCCACCAATCACGAGAATAAGCATAATGCCTAAGCTGAACCAGAAGGCGAAGAGTGGCCACATCGGTTGTCGTGCGTAGCTAACGCTCATATTTCGTTTGATGAGTTCTTTGTTCAATTTGCGGAATAGTCCGAATCTACGTTTTTCTATGGCAAAGCTTTTCACGCTGCGGATGCCGGCAAAGGTTTCCTGTGTAAAGCTGGATAGGTCAGAGGCTTTTTCCTGCACTTTTTCTTGTCGATGTTTTACGAGGCGAATAAATATGTAGAATGAAGCTAGCATAGCGGGGAATAGTATTGCCATAACAGCTGCGAGGGTAGGGCTAGTTATGTACATGCTGATTGAACCCATGATGATGATGGTGGTGGCGCGTATTCCTTGCAGGAGACCTTGGCCGATGAAGTCTTTGACAAGGGTTATGTCGGAAATCATACGTGTCATGAGGTCGCCAGTGCGTTCGCGCTGAAAGAAATCTTTTTCCATATATGTTAAATGACCGAAAAGGTCGCGTCGTAGATCAAAGGCAACATTCTCGCTTAAACGTAAAGGAAACCATCGCATGCCTAGTGAAAAGAGAAGTGAAGCCAGCACAATGCCCATATATGCAGCTGTATAGGAAAGAAGTTGGTTTTGTGAAAGGGAATCGTCGGTTAGGCCATCAATAGCATAGCGCATGATTACTGGAAGTAGTAGGTTGAGTCCTACTGCTATGAATACACAAAAGAGGGTTACTACAATATGTGGTTTATATGCAGTGACGTAATGTAGTAATGATGTTTTGCTGTTGCTCTTCAAGGTCTACTTTCTTTTGTTATGAAATCAAAGGTGTATAATAACCTGTATGAATTATTAAGAAAGCTAAAATCTAGAAAAGTGTTATATAGTTAAGTAGCCACAGCTCAGCATCCCTATGCTGATCAAACAGCTTCGGAGAGCTGTTTTACTGTGCTCGCAGTAGCGGAAATGGTAAATCAGTATTCCAATGCTGATTACACAGCATTGGAATCTATTTTATGAGGTATTGGTTGATTACCCGCAACCGCCATCATCGACAAGAGGGGCAGCTTTTGGGCCTTCTTTATATTGCAGCCATCCACCTTCAACCAAGCGGACATTAGTGAAACCAAGCAAACGTAGAGTGTCTGCGGCTAGAACACTTCTAGATCCTTTTTTGCAGTAGATAACAATCGGATCGTTTTTGGTAGGCATTGGGCGATCTGTCTTTACTGTTGCCCATTTCTTTGCAATGGAAACCTGGAATGCGAACACGCCACGTGGTGAGAGAATTGCACCGTCAATATGCCCTGCCTTATACTTTTTTGGCTGGCGAATATCAAACAGATAGACATTCGGGGTATCAGCAAGATAGGCATCAAGATCGCCAACGGAAATAGAGCTGCAGCGTGGCTTGGCAGCCGCTACCAT
>DAOVUR010000147.1 GCA_030632465.1 bacterium
AAGTTTTCTATTTTATCCGCAGATTACACGGATTAACGTAGATGAAAGCAATGAGATGAATAATAGGCGTTACTCGTTGAGCGGGAGGAAATATGCCATTGAGATTTTTCTACTGACTTCTGACTACTGGCTCCTGCCTTCTAATACCTGCAAGTGTAACAGCCTTTGTTGTAGCGGCAGTCTGGTTCGCATATTTTTGGATTACAACGGAGGGTTTGCGATGGGTTTATGCCGAAAAGCTTCCGATAATCAGCGGCAAACTGTCCCATGTGCCAGAATCCCCAGTTATTGGCAGCATCACAGACGTGGATATTCTCTGGACTGGCGGCTCGTAACTGCTTGCGTACAGCATGAAGACGAACATTATTGATGTAGGCTTTTGGACTCATATTATAATGTTCCTGAAAAGCATATTCTAGAGTACGTTTGCTGGTTTTGGTGGCAGCACATAGTTCTTGGATACTGGGTGGGGCTTCAGGATGATCTAAAATGTATTTATCTGCCGCTGCAACAGCATTTAATCGTCGTTGTGTCGTTTTTTTGGGCGAACTGTTCGGTGAGGCAGTCATTAGTTGCACCAATTGATCTATTATATGGTTGCAGGTGGCGCCTGAATCGCCAGAAAAATCTTCTGATTGAGATGATAGGCATTGCTGAAGGCTGGATACGAGGCTTTTCATTTGAGCACTGTTGCACTTGAAAATCTCTGATGATTTGATGGTCTTAGCTAAACCAAGTGAGTTTGTCCGCTCGGCAGCCTTATGTAAGAGCTCTTCTTTTATGGAAACGGTGAAAATATGAAAATTTTTGTTTAGAGATGCTTGAAGTTCATTGTTTTCAGGGAATAGAAGTAGATCGTTGCCGTCGACATGCTGGTTGCGCCAGAGCATATTAAGAGACCTTTCAGCAGGAATGGCAAAAGTGCGTAGTCCTTTAGGTGTTGCTCCTAGCTGTTTTAATCGACAATTAAAGTGCGCTTCTCCTAAAATTAAGGCTGGCATGAAGCACTGAGTGATCTTTCCGTGAAAAGGCGTGGCATCAAGTTTCTGGAAATCCATATTCCAGCCTTTAGCTGCTTCTGTGATCTCATCAAAATCGTTAGAGATCATGTGAGAAATGTTTTTATTATTTGCAGTCAAAAAAATGTACCTTTGCGTATTTTTGATGTTGTCGTTTTTTTTATTTTAGTAATCTCTGAACATGCATGCAGGTGTATATGCAGTATCTGTCAGTAATATTAGTATAGTGATGCATGTTTGTAAACAGTTAAGTTAAGGAGGCGGGAATGAATATGGGTATTAAACATCTGTTGGTTGTTGTGGTTTTAGTAGGAATATGCGGGATAACTAAGGCTGAAGACGTAACGAAAGATGAGTGGAGTGTTACTCCTTATTTCTGGTTACCTAGCGTAGATATTGTTTCTAAGTTGCCTGGAGTTCCTGCTGTTCCGGTAAAGCTTGATTTTGATGAAATATGGGATAAGTTTGATGTGCTTGCACTTTCTGCCCGTGGTGAATATTGGAAGGGTAAATATGGTCTGGTTGCCGATGCGTTATGGATGGATATATCTGCTGATGGACTTGGGCCTATGCAGGCATCTGATTTACACATAGTCGACGGGGTTGCCGACCTTATGGCTGCCTGGCGCGGTAATCTTAGTGCAGATAATCCTGATGGCGTATCAGTTCGCTTCATGGCTGGTGGGCGCTATCATTATTTGCGTCAGAAAATTGGCGGACCGGTTTCACTGGGCGATAGTTACGACTGGTTAGAAGTTGTTTTAGGCTGGCAGGTACTGGCGCCAATGGGCGAAAATTGGCTAGCATCGGCTCGGGGTGATATGGCTGGATTCGGTATTGGTTCAGGCTCGGAGCTTACATGGAGTGTCGGTGCTGGTGTTGGCTATAAGTTTACAGAGCATTGGGCAGCAAAACTTGGTTATCGCTACTATGATATTGATTACTCACGTGGAAGTGACATCCAGGAATTTGCTTTAGACGGCAATATGAACGGTCCATGGATTGGTGTCTCTTACGGGCAGTAGGGGAAACAATGAAGAATTACCGAAATACTCAAGTAGAAATTACTGAAGTGTTTTACTTTACGGTATAGTAAAACGATGATGAAAGAATAAAAAATTGGTTCTAAGAACCAGCGTTACACGCTTTTACTGCATAAAGATGCGTGTAAATAATATGGAAGTTGTAGTGTTCGCTCTACCTGTCACGGCGTAGACGCGGAGCGCGAAGACGGATGAGAGAATGGTTAACAAAGGAAAGGAAGGTTGAATATGAAGAGTAGTATAAATAGACGTCTCCGCAGAGCGGGGACATGGGCGGCCGTTGGGTCAGTTCTTGGCGCAGCTATGGTTGTAGGAGTGCCGCAGGCGCACGCAGCAAAAGATATTATTCATGATGCGGAGTATTATATACTCAAGGCACAGCATGGTAAGAAATGGGCAGAACAGGATAAAGCTATAGATGCAAAGCTTGATGCGTTAGAGAAAAAGCACGGGCGTCGTCCTAATATAATTCATATCATGTGGGATGATACAGCAGTTGGAGAAATAGGTGTTCCGCAAATTCAGGCAAGCCGTGGGTTTAAAACTCCAAATATGAATAAGTTTGCAGCGGAAGGACAGTACTTTTCGCGTATGTACACAGAACCTTCTTGCACACCAACAAGAGCAGCTTTCCAAACAGGACGGCATGCAGTTAGATCTGGTATGTACACTGTAAGTTTCCCATACGAGTATGGTGGAATGAGTGAAAAAGAAACTACCATTGCAGAAGTGCTCAGTAAGGCTGGTTATGCTACAGCATTTTATGGTAAAGGTCATCTTGGCGACATAGAACAAAGTTACATGACTAATATGGGCTACGATGAAGCACTTTGGGCTCCTTACAATCAAGTGCCAAGTATGTTTGTGCCGCGTGGTGATCTTGGACCAATGTTCCCGACATCTGTTATGCCTGAACTATATCCGGATGATCCGTACGACATGGATCCTGGCTGGAGACCTACAGGTTACGTCTGGGCTTTAGAAGGTACAAAAGGCGGACCTACAAAAGAGTGGGGTACTCCTCCTAATGAGGATGACTACTATGCAATGGAAGGAGAGTGTCAGAAACGGACGCTTGATTTCATTAAGAAAAGTGCGAAAGCAGATAAGCCATTCTTTATCAGCTATCAGCCTATTGCAGCTTCATTCTTAGGTACTCAGCCTGGTGTGGCTAAAAAGACAGTGTCTGCAAGTATTCTGCATGAGTTCCTTGTCGGATTTGACAACTGGATACCTGAATTGTTAAAGACGCTTAAAGATGCTGGTGTTGAAGAAAATACACTGGTTATTCTTATGGCAGATAATGGTCCAATGACACATCATGGTCCTGATGGTATGGTTGAAACGCTATACACTGGTGGTAAAGGTGACTTTACTGAAGGTGCTGTCAGAGTTCCGTTCCTTGTACGTTGGCCTACTGTAATTTCTCCAAACCAAATTGTTGGAGATATTATTCATGTAACCGATCTGTTTACTACCTTTGCGCATTTGGGCGGAGCGACGAAATATATTCCGACCGACCGCATAATTGACGGTATCGATCAGACGTCACTCTTTTTAAATGGAGATACATTTAGTCGTCGTGACTATGTGCATATCTACACGGGTGATATTTTGGCGGCTCAGGTTAAAGGTCGATTCAAACGTCATTGGGTAGGTGAGTTGCCTGGTCTTAGCGGGGCATCATTCTATGATCTATATAATGATCCACGTGAAGTTATGCCTAAAATGTTGCCTGGTTTTACTACTAAGACAATGTTTGATATCATGAAAGCTCGTCATGAATTAATGATACGAAAGTATCCCAATACCAAACATCCAAGAGGTATGCCTTTGAAGGGGTTGGAAAATCCACGTCCTGCAGTTAAGAAGGCTGGAGAATTCCGTTTCAATCCAAAAGACTTGCCGTTTGATCCAAAGGAATTTCTTGATTATGAACTTCCTTATGATGCAACAATGGAAGCCTGGGGTTCCGGTCGATAGAGTTATAGTGTAAGGTTTGGGGCGGAGTCCGCAAGGACTTCGCCCATTTTGTAATATGAAAATAATACCAACTATTTTAAGTTTAGCACTATTGGCTAGTTTCTCTTTTGCTGAACAGGAAAAAACAAGTGATCTTGATTTAGCAACTGCCGACCTTGCTGCAATTGATCGTGCAATGAACAATCCATTAACCAGTATCTGGTCGCTTACGTTTCAAAATAATACATCCATTAAGCAAGGTGATGCTATTGATGGTACAGAAATCTCAAACACACTCTTTTTTCAGCCATTTATGCCTTTTGAACTCGGTGATAATAAACAGACTATGATGACGTTACGACCAGTCTTCCCGTTGGTGACTCAGCCGATATTCAGTGAGCCTGATTTCCGTAACTCTTCTGGGCACGAAACCGGTCTTGGCGATATTCAACTGCTCACTCTCTTTGGTCCTAACAAGGGGCAGGGTTTTGTGTGGGGTGCAGGTGGTACCTTTGTCTTTCCTACGGCTAAAGACGATCTACTTGGACAGGGTAAATATCAAGCCGGTCCTTCTCTTATGCTTTTCTATATGGGACAGCCGTGGGTGGGCGGTATCTTGGGGCAACACTGGGAGTCCTATGCAGGTAGTGACGACCGAAATGATATCTCCAAAACCGAAGTCCAATATGTTATCCGCCGCTCTATTCCAAACGCCATGTCCATTGGCATGGGCCCTAATATCATCTACGACTGGCAGGCAGATTCAGGTAATCGTCTAACATTGCCTATTGGTCTTGGCGTTACCAAAACAGTGCGTTTTGGGAAACAACCATTTAAACTTAGGGCAGAGGTTCAATACTCTGTCATCAGACCGGATGACTACGGCACTGATTGGAATATTAGACTTCAAATCACCCCTGTCATTAGTAGCCCTATGAAATAATAAAGGATAGTTATGAAACAGAAACAGAGATTTTCTTGCCGAAACAATATTAAAACTAATATGCTGCTACTTGTTATAGCAGGTGCATTAAGTGCATGTGCAACTTCAAAGCCCCAGCAAAATTCTCTCTCCAAAGGTGACCTCCCGCTCAAGATGGCAGGCTATAAATTCAAACGACTTGAAGCTTTAGCAGATGGAAAGGTCGGCGTTGCGGGGTGTGATGTAACTTTTGATTTATCTAGTATCGGCAATATGAA
>DAOVUR010000247.1 GCA_030632465.1 bacterium
GCACAAGTAGGTCGTGTACTAGACTTTGTAGATAGTCACGGCATTGCAGATGAGACAATTATCGTATTCACCGCTGACCATGGTGACAACATTGGCGACCACGGCCTCTTCTTTAAAACATTCTTCACCGAAGGTTCAGCACATATTCCTCTACTCGTATCTCTCCCGGGTACAACTACAGGTAAAGAATGCATACAACCAGTTGGGCAAGAAGATATCATGCCCACCATTTGTGATAACCTAGGAATAACAATTCCTAACGAAATAGATGGCGCCAGCTTACTACCACTAATTACACAACCAGAAGCAAAACATGCAAAACCATTTGCCGTTTCGCAATACGGTACTGATGACCACATGTCCATCATGATTCGCGAGCAAAGGTATAAATATTGTTACGTACGCTATAACGCAACCGAAGAGCTCTACGACCTAGCAGAAGATCCGCATGAAATGGTAAACTTAGTTACTGATGCAAAATATGCAGATGAACTACTTCGACTCCGCACAACCACCAATCAGTGGTGTATTGATAATCAACATTCCCCCATCCTCATGGAAAACGGCACAATAGGATCTGTCGAGTACATACTTGAAGATAACCTACGCGCCCCTGATAAAACTATGGGCGTTAGAAAGTGGTAGAAAACAGTGAATAATGAATAGTGAATAATTATTGATTTTTTTCTTTAAAATAGTCACTTTTATAGCGCACCGTTCCCACAACCGTTCGCTTCACTCACTTGAGCAAGGGAGAAAATCCGAGATCGATTACGAACGGGAATAAAGTCCCGTTTCCTGTTGCGCCGCAGGCCTGACTACATGGCGCACCGCACCGTAGAGCAGTTTTGTGCCTTCTGCTGCGCCTATACAGGAGGAAATCTTTTCAGTCTGCCAGTAGTATGTTCTTATTCTTGACATCTGTCACCAACTTAAGAGACACTACTTACATGACAAAGAACCGTATAATTAATTTTTTATCTTCTCACAAAAGAGAGATTGAGTCTCGCTTTAAAGTATCAAAAATCGGGTTATTTGGTTCTTATGCAACAAATGAACATACCAATAGTAGTGATATTGATATTATTGTATCAATGCCATCAGATTTTGATCTCTACTATGACTTGAAAAACTATTTAGAAACTGCATTTAATAAATCCGTTGATCTTGGCCTTGAAAAAAACCTACGGGAATTAGTAAGAAGACATATCAAAAATGAGGTTCTATATGTCTAAAAGAGATATTTCCTTATACATTATTGACATCCTTAAACATACTCCTCAAGGAAAACATTCTAGATGATTCGTATCGGCGTATTGTAGATTTCAGAAATCAGATTGTGCATGGTTATTTTGGTATTGATTCAGAAATAGTTTGGGATGTAACGAAAAACAGAATACCTAACCTTATTATTGATATTCTTGAAACTACTAAAAAGCTGAAGATTGATACCACAGTTGCAATTGAATCTGCAATTGTTGAAAATAGTTATAATAAAGCTGTTACCGAATACCTATTGCAGTTAAAGAAATGTTCTGATAACATTGATAAAACGATGTAGAACAAGACTATTAAAAAAAATCAGACAGGATTTACTGGATCTACTGGATTGCCGCTATATTTTTTTCATGTCCTTCATGCGTTTCATGGTATAAAAAATTTTTCCTTTTTACTTCCCCCTCCTTTTCCTCAGCCGAAGGCAACTCTAGCGTAGCGGTTGTAGAACTTTCCTTTAACGCGCACAATAGCCCGCACCGTTTCGCGTCATTCGCGCATTTCGTAGTCACCCCTTCATAGCGCACCGCACCATTTTATGCATTTTCCCCTTTACCACCTGCCACTCTTTCACCTATACTATTTCCACTATGAAAACAAAAACAATACTTATAACAATATTGATAGCATCCGCACTGCCACTAACCGTTGAAGCAAGATGGGGCAAGAAAACAAACACTAAACAACAAGAGCCGCAAAACGCTTACTCCATACTTCTAGATTCCAAAGAGCAGCGAGAAACAGTCACACTGCAACCAGTAGAGACTGAACCAGCAGAAAAGAAAACCTCAGCTCAACAGTTCACTGCTGCACATACGCTCCTTACCAATGCTGATAAAGCTAGAGCTAGCGAACAGTTTGGCACTGCCGTTCAGCTCTACGATAAAGCTATCAAATCATACATCAAGCTACAGGCAAGCTACCCAGACTGGCAGCCGAAAGTAACTAAATTTCATATCAACCACTGCACATATCACCTTAAATCACTACTTAAACAAGCTGATGAAGGCAAGATACAGTTAGTTGCAGAGCGGACACCATTAAAGGCAAAACCTCCGCGCCAGAAGAGTGCATCCGCACTCAAGCAGGCACAAGTGCTACTACAGCAGAACAGAACGAAGGAAGCTAGAAGCGTTCTAATAGATGCATTGATGGCCGATCCCGATAGTAAGCAGACAAGACTCCTAATCGGAATTGTTCAGTGCAAACTCCAGCAGTACAACGATGCAACATACCTCCTAGAAACTCTTATCAAAGAGTACCCTGGCGATGCAGATGCACACGTTATTCTATCGGTAGCGTACTTTGGGCTCAATCGTGACAAAGACACAATTGCACAACTTAAAAAAGCCTTAACAATTGATGCCTTCCATAAAGAAGCAAACTTTAATATGGCGAGAACATTATTAAAAGCTACCCCACACAAAACAGATGATATCAAAAAATATTATATCAAAGCCGTCGAACTTGGCGCACCACGTGTAGCAGAACTAGACGCAACCCTCAGGCGATAAAAACTGCCGCTCTACGGTAGATTTAACCATGAAGAGTTGAAGGACATGAAGAAAGACCGCTCTACTGAAAGGATTGCGACCCATCCTTCGCCAAAGGCTACGGAGGGCACGGCAGAATCATTTCTGCTCTACGGTGCCGCTCTAACGAAAAGATTATTTTTACAACCGTTCGCTTCACTCACTTGAGTTAGGGAGAAACAGCCGAGACGGATTGCGAACGGGACTCGCTCTACCGAAAAGATTTTTTTTGACCCATCCTTCGCGCTTGCTAC
>DAOVUR010000006.1 GCA_030632465.1 bacterium
AGATAGTTTCACACCATGAAAAAAACATTTACCTTTATCGCTAGTGGCTGGTCTCCGGAAACAGCCTTTCATGCAAGTATTGCTGCCGCCCTAAATCGTGATGGTCACGAGTGTCATGCCGTCACGCTAGGCGCCAATCATGCAGAGGCATATAGAGAAACAGGGAGCTTCACCACTGTTCACGATCTCACAGAATGGACAGCCAACAACTGGCCCGATATAGACAGTGCAAAATCTCAGATAAGTGATGCAGAAAGGAAATACGACATTCCATCATACTGGCAACTTTTGGCAGCCGATAGATTTCTCTGCCTCAAAAGCTATGAGTTCAACATCAAAACAGCATGGGCTCAAACATCTTTCTGGGAAAAGTATATAAAGGAAGTAAAACCAGCCATCTTCATTGGTGAAGTTAGCCATTTTCATAACTACTTAGCTTGGGCTATAGGCGACCATTCAAACATACAGTATGCACATATGATTCCCGCTCGAGTACCTCAACACTGCGCAATGGGTAACGGCCCATTCGAACATCGTGACATGGTAGAATATAGCTATAGAAATTTTCAGGCTAATGGAATCCCTGATGATTTAAAAATGAAAGCTGAAGAATATATTTCAGCATTTCAGAATAAGACCGAAAGAGCATCACACCTACAAGAAGTAAAACAGTGGTACCGCAGCCCTGTAGGCAGTGGTTCTTTATCCAACTTTATCCGAGACGCAAAAAGATGGTATAGCGCAGAAAGTAAATTCAACTACACAATAACACCACCATCACTAAAGATAAAAACGTGGATTCTTCAACTAGCAAGAAAAGCATCAATGACTATTCAGGGAGTATTCACGCCTCCAGGAAAAACTCCAGATACCGAGCCTTTTGTACTCTTCGGACTACACCTGCAGCCAGAATCATCAACCCTTATCCGAGGACAGTTCTTTCAGGATATGGGCGCTGTTGTAAGAAACCTTGCGCTTAGCCTACCTGCAGGATATAGACTGTTTGTAAAAGAGCATGATGTTATGTTTGGACGTAGACCAAAATCCTTCTATGATGAATTAAAAAAGATATCTAATATTGTACTTGTTTCGCCATACGATTCAGGTCCCTTGCTCGTCCGGAAGGCTGCGGCAATTGCAACCGTTACCGGAACTTTAGGCTGGGATGCAATATTACTAGGCAAGCCTGCCATTGTTATGGGTGAGCCATTCTTTGCTAATTACGATGGCGCTTACCACATTACCGACATGACTAAATTGCCCGTCGCTCTTCGAACAGCCCTGCTTGATCACAACCATAACCCAGAAAACCAAAAACAGTTCGTTGCTTCAGTAATGGACAATATACTTCCGGCCAGTATGGATAATCTCTGGGGACTTAGAGAATCAAATTACGACAATGATGCCGCAATTATAGCTAAAGCACTAATGAAGAGAATCGCTAAATAATATGAATGCAAGCATAGTAATCCCCTGCTACAACAGCGAAGAATATATAGAGCTTTGTCTTGCAGCATTAATCAAGCAAACAGTTACACCAAAAGAGATCATTGTCGTCGACAGCTCAACAGATTCCACACCGGATATAATCAAAAACAAATTTCCAAATGTACATCTACACCACCTTGAGAAACAAACAATGCCCGGTGCTGCTCGAAATATAGGTATAGGGTTGGCCACTGGTGATATAATTATTTTCACAGACTCTGATGCTGTTGCCGAATCAGATTGGATCGAAAAACATATCCAGCTACACCAAAACAACCCCAACACCACACTATTCGGTGGTGCTATTCTAAACCAAAACCCCGAACATCTATTCAGCAGGCTCTCATACATCTCAGAATTCACCGGCTATTTCAAACAAGATATTGCCGAAGAGAGATCGATAGTACCATCGGTTAATATGTCAGTTAAACGAGAAGAGCTAAAACAGTCAGGCGTACTGATGCCGGAAACATCACTTCCAGGTGGCGAAGAAGTGTTTTTCTGTAACGAATTAATCCGTCAAGGCCATATAGTTAAATTTGATCCTGCACCAGCAATCAAGCATATCAACAGAACCACATGGAAGGCATATACATCCCACATGAAATCATCAGGTTTTGGTGCGGGGGTAGTTGCTGCGGGACATAAGGTAAACTTTGATTTCATATCTAAACTTGGACCGCTAGCTATTCTCGCAGCACCTGTACGCCTGATGCTCGTTATGAAGCGACTGTTTTGTAGCGACAAGAAAAGCTTTGCCGAAAGTATTCTTTATTCACCACTAATTCTGTGGGGTATGATCATCCATATGTGGCACTATTATCTAGGTGCAACAGAATCCAAGCCAACTAGCAGGATATCCGCCGCACTAATACCATTAATTATCATTACAACCATAACTATCAGCCTGGGTACGGCTGCATCAAAAAGAATGTCCTCAGATCCTTCATGCTACCTAAATTACGGGAAAATGTTAGCTAATGGAGATATTTTCTTTCAAAGCCTAGCAGCAAAAACTGCACATAATCTTGGCTGCACCTTTAACGAGAGCGTCATGCATGGTTACATCTTCCAAAATAGCGATGGTAACTTATATCCTTTTGTGACCATCGGCTTCCCTGCAATCTTAGCTATATGCATAAAAGCACTAGGATTAGAATACGCAGGATTAACAAATATAATACTGTTACCGCTATTTCTATTTTTATATATGCTTATACTACACAGGCTCATTCCAGACAAATACGCGACAGAAAAAAAATGGGTACCTGCTGGATCAGCAATAATACTATTCATTATCTTTCAGGAAATCTCAATATCATGGGTTGGTACATACAGGGAACTGTCATCCATGATATTTGCATTTTCTGCAATTGCCATAGCAACCTATAATCCCAACACAAGAAAAGCTCTTTGTATCCAGTCGCTATCTGCAGGGCTTTGTATAGGTATCGCGACAATCATACGAGAAACATCCTTACTAGTAATAATACCTGCATGCCTAATCATTCTTACAAACAAACAGAAATCAAGATCCTCTTTTATATCACGCGGAATAATAATCGGGTTGCTTGCCATGACAGGACTTGGGATAGGCATAGCACCACAACTGGCAACAAACCAAGTGCAACGTGGTAGCTTTACCGGTAAACAGTTCGAAGCCGCCACCCATAACTTAGTGCCAACAACACAGGTAACTGATGCAAAAAAAGGTGCTGAATCAACAGCTGGCTTCAGCTACGCTAATTTCCAGCGCAAGATCCCGCAACGAATGGCAATTTATCATCAGACATTTCAATACTACTTACTATTTTTTCTTCTAGGACTTATTATAATCATTTCTAGAAAATATCATAGGCTTGCTACTGCTACTCTTATACCTGCCACTGCATACTTCTTCGTCTACTCTGCATTTGATCAGTATCCTGGGATACCACGCTACGAAATGATGATATACATCTTTGCCATACCGATAATTGCACTTGGGATCATAAGCACATTCGGGATTATCATCAAAACATCAAGAATCAAGGAACCTCAGAAACTTATAAACTTTATGCTTTCTGTACTAGTCATTTTGCTCTGTATCGGAAGCATGATAAAAACTCGTATCTCGCCGCCTATAAACAGTGTGAGTATTGGCGATATTAAATATTTTCGACAGGCACTCGATAAACATATAGATAGCAATTCTATCATTTTATGCGAGCTATCTATACGGGATTATATTGAATACCTCACGGATGGCAGCACCGCTAGCATCCAACATTTTCTTGAACGAGATGTTTCCATACGTCACCTATCTAACTACTGTGACAAGGAAGATATCAACCTGTTTTTCTTCAATGCAAAAAATAATGACATACACTCTACACCATACGCAATCAATGAAATAAAAGGTCTTCTCGAAGCCGAAGCAAACCTAACCTTAGCTTATAGCACCCCTACAAATACCGACTTCCGTCGAACCATTACAGGAGAAGGCACCAGCCTATTTCTAATATCACCATTCACAAACAAAGTTTCAGAAATCTGTTTGACTAATAAATATATATCCAGTGCCCACGCAATAATAGATATAGGTTCCTTCCCTGACACAAACATCACAACCATCACTTCAAACAGTACGAACTACCACATTCAGGCTAATGAAAATAGATTCCTAGTGATCAACATCCCACAGAACACAAATACAAACATCAGAATCTCAACGACAGCTCCTCACAGAAATAACCCTATCATAAAGATCACGCCCAGAAATGCCGCCATTAGCTGGAGTATCGGATTCGACTGTTCAGAAAACTTTATTCTTGGCGATGGATGGTTTGATTCGAAAAAGCCATCTGCAAACGGTAACTCCCGAAGACTACCAATATATTCATCCCTAATACTCGAATCTCTATCTCGTATCTATGACGAAAAAGTCTCTTTATTTCTCAGCAGCTATCCCATGATTAAATCAGAACGACTGAAAATAGATATTAGTTACTCCAACGATGAAAGAAACTGGATCCCAGCTAAGACGGCTTATTATAGTAACGGCACTATCAGCGGATTTTTACTAAAAGATGTATCCATAGACCAACCGATATATATCCGCAACAAAACCAATGCTAGAGTCTATATACATACTCTTTCTACCGGCAACGCTGTCAGCACCAAAGAGCTGTCAACACTACGTGAACAAAACTCAAATGAAGTTTGGAGTTTCTTAAGGATTCCAGTTCAGGCAGATCTACCTATTACAGTTGCTGAATCATACCTTCCACCACAATTCGATTCAACCACCGAAGAGGCCATAATACCGCTATTTAAACTACCACTATCCTTAAATAAAAAACTCACAGCTGGCGCTAACAATATATTAATTGAACCTATTTTCCATTCAGGATTTTATAGCCCTGAAAAAACTGGGCGCTGGACAACCCCTGAAGCAAAACTCATCCTACCACCTACAATAATTGCAGATGGCGGAACTGTAATTCTCTACATTCAAGACAATAAACCGATCACTGCAAAAGCCACCGAAGTATCAATATTCTTCAATAACAAACTACTTAACCACTCATCACCCACTAGCCATTCCGCACCACGTACACTACGATTAGAAATACCCGCAAATAATTCCATGATGAACGAGCCTTACATTGTAATCAAGTCTACTGCATGGTCACCCGCAGAGCTGCTTGAAGGCAGTCCTGACACACGCCAACTTGGTGTATTCCTCAAAGCGATATCGTTTGATCAGTAACTAACTGTAGTGTGGCACGCACCTGATTGCCATTTCGACACTTCGTTCACAATCAACTGGGATGGAAATACATCATCATACTTAGCATCCTTATCGACAAAATCTTTATGTGACTCAAGAAATGATTTAACTTTACCAGTATCAAAACCAGCCAACGTAGCAGTCTTACCTATCCCATCAAATCGTTCCGTACGATCCCTAAATATAAGACAAGGAACCCCCATGTAGCACGTTTCCTCCTGGATACTCCCACCATCAGCTGCAACAAAAACTGCACTACGCTCAAGGGCCACAAAATCAGCATACTTCTGAGGCGGTAACAGCCTTACATTTTTCATATTTTTCAACCGCTCCCAATAGCCATACTTCTCCATCCGGTTCCGTGTGGGATCATGTACAGGAAAAACGACCAGCATCTTTTCCGCCATCATCTCAATAGTATCCAACAGCCATGTAACTCTTTTCTTATTATAAATCAGCTCAAACCTATGGCACGACAAGAGCACATAAGGCTCATCTGGAATATCAACAGATACAGAATGTTTTTCAACCATACGCACAGTATCAAGAATGGTATTTGCACCAGTCTGAACAACTTTTGCTTTCACTTTCATTTTCTTCAAGTTACTTTCAGCAGTATCATCAGGCGCAAACAGTAAATCAGAAATATGCATACACATAATTCGCACTATCTCCTCAGGAAATGGCTGCCAACAAGACCAGCTTCGTAACCCGGCTTCCACATGCGCCACCTTCACCCCTACTCTACGCGCAAAAAGAGCACCCAGTAACGTGGTAACAGTATCGCCATGAACAAGACATATACCTGGCTCTGGAAATAAATTCTTGCGTATCCATGACGGATTAAAAATGCACCTAAACATCAACTTTATAAACCACCAAAGCATAGAGGGAATAGTCGCGATATCTCCACCATCGTTCAGCCAGATGTCAGGCTCTGGCAGATCAAACATTTCAGTAATGCGACGGCTACCTTCAGGATGTTGACCTGATTCAATATATCGATACTTCAAGCCTTGCTCTTTTGTCTGCTTTAAAATTGGTGCCATCTTAACAAGCTGAGCCTTTGTGCCTATAAAAAAGTATATCATTTACTACTCCCTAAAAGTGCTGAGGAAATCTCGCGTAACACACCTTCACCGCCACGTGTCAAAGTCTTTGCATCAGCAATACTTTCCATTGCACGAATAGCATCTGATGGTATCACACCTATTCCAGCCACTTCTATACATGCAGCATCATTTAAGTCATTACCAACATACAAGACATTGGATAGTTCAATCCCCCACTCCTTACACATCTCACGCAAAACAGCTTCTTTGTCATCTGAGCCATGTACATAAGGAATCTGCATCTTCTCACATCTTCTCGCGACAACAGGATTCTTTTCTGTCGAGATACAGGCGACATGATAGCCAGCACTCTTCAGACATGATATGCCCCAGCCATCAGATCGATTACAGCGAACACTTTCATGCCCATCAGCATCAACCTCCACGCCATTATCAGTAAGAACCCCATCAAAATCTGTAACAACAGCCTTGATCGCTGATGTATCAAGTTCTGATACTAGAGGAATAGAATCCCCTATAGGTACACTTGACACCTTTTCAGGCATGATCGTTCTTACAAGGCTTTCTACTTGCAGCCAATCATCCAGCGTATCAATCTCAGGAGATCTACTTGCAGGAACTTCACTAAAGCCTATCTTACCAAAAAATCTAAATTTATTACGACGAAACTCATCACACCGCATTGCATACACAGCACCAGTTTCAAGAAACTCCTCTTCGCGTTCTTGGCGCATCAAACGTTTCGTCTGATCATGATTAACTCCACCATAAGAGCCATTCGCTCCTTCTTTCCATAAAAAGGAATGAAAAAGAACACCTGTACCAGCAGTATCATAACCACCCTTAGAAACCAGATCTACTGTCGCATCAATATCTTTAGCAGTCGTAAGAGGAGATGTGCATTGCAAAAACACCACAACATCCGACAGCTCTTCCCCGGCTTGTTCCAACTCATCCAACAGATGTAAAACTGCATCTTCCGACTTAGAAAAATCTCCCGCAATATCAACTGGCCGCATAACAACTTCAGCACCATACGATTCAGCAACAACTGCAATTTCAGCATCATCAGTGGAAACAAATACCCGACCAATAGACTTCGACTCCAGTGCAGC
Organism: bacterium; assembly: GCA_030632465.1. Classification (GTDB taxonomy): domain Bacteria; phylum Verrucomicrobiota; class Kiritimatiellia; order UBA8416; family CAMZLY01; genus CAMZLY01. Next base: position 7,449 of record DAOVUR010000006.1, read on the forward strand.
CTCCATCATCCATCCAATTAAAGGCTTACCACATAGCGGTTTAATATTTTTACGAGGAATTCCCTTCGAGCCACCTCGCGCCGGTATTACAGCTATACATTTTTCTGTCATATCTCACCCTTTACATACATCAATAAATCATAATATTCTACGGCAACTAACCTAACAAACCACACAGCTATTACAATATTTATGAAGCGTACAATAATATTACTGTTAAATACAACTATTGAACCATAAACAGTTTCACACTATCTGTTAGCGTTTAATTATTTCTCCCAGTTGCTCGGCGATTTCTGTACCAATAGCAAAATGTGCAGCCCTGTTCCAATGCCCAGTTTTTCTTACAAGATCCCATGCATACGGACTAACCCCTTGCTCCACCATTAAGTTAAGACGCTCACTTAAATCAAAATAGCTAAACCCATTATCAAGGCAAAGCTTCTTAAACTCCGCAGGTAACTCCTTCTTATCTCGATCAACAAAGATAACTTTTTGAGGATCAAGCGATTTAACAATAGCACGAGTAACTCCATCCATTTCATACTCCAGGCCAGCAGAATCAGCAACACTAACATCTTTTTCCTCTCCCCATAGATAGAGTTTCCCTAGAAGAGTCTCTAGAACAGGAGTAGATTCTGTCTGATGCAGGCAAATGCTAAACATGTTTATGATACTGAAATTACGAGTGAAAAATTTTGATATCCTGAACGTCAATAACGATGAAGAGTCAAGATCAAAGACTACTTGAAGCTCATCATTCACTAATACTGCTTTGGGGCTAATACCCCGTGAGTACTTTGGAGTCAGATCATCCTCTGAAAGCATGTATAGTATATAGTCAGCCTCAAATTTATCTGCAAATGTTTTATGATACGTATAGACATCAGCAAGATCAAATCCACTATGTCCAAAATTCAAAAACTCAAAGCTCTTATTCGGGTACTTCTCTGAGAGGATATTCTCAGCAACTACTCCAAAATAATCTCGTTCGAAAACATGAAACGCCTCAATGAAAGAGTCACCCATCAGAATCACACGAACAACATTCTCTTTTTTGTGAGGTGATCGTGCCTTGCCCATATACCTAAACTCATTACATTGCCCAATACCAAACCCTTCGTTAAAATAGAGATAATTAAGGTTCTTTCTTTTGCTAATCCCAATATCATCATAGAACTCTGAGTCAGACACGCTAGCTAAGTGCGATGTTCGCACAAAGACTTCACAAAGCAACATTACAGCTACAAATGTCACAAAAAACAAAAATATCTCTTTAATAATTTTCATTTTAGAACCGGAAATATACAAATGGTAAAGGATCAGATTGGAATAGATAGATAAAGGTAACAATCGACATGGCAAATAAGATACCGATCTTCACACCTTTAGATTTGATATCAAGGATATATGTATGTTTACCCGTAACATATTCCAAGATATCAAATAACATTGTCACTAACACGTAAGTGAGCGTTATGGAAATAAATAGTAGCGTATATTCACTACTTTCCCAATGAATCATCTTACTGAAAAATAACTTTGTTGATTCCCACGAAGTTAACCTGAAGAAAATCCAAGTAAAGAGCACTAACAGAGATGTCACAAAAACCTTCATGCCATTTCGTAAACTCAAACCGTGCATCTTGAACGCACTAACCTTATGGCTACCTAAAAACATTTTATGAATTGAAAGATATAAACCATGTAACCCACCCCATATAACAAAATTCCAACTTGCACCATGCCACAGTCCACCAAGTAGCATTGTAATCATTAAATTAATATAAGTTCTATACTTACCTAGTCTGTTCCCGCCCAGAGAAATATATAGATAATCTTTCAACCACGTTGATAGAGATATATGCCACCGCCGCCAGAACTCTGTAATATTATGAGATAGATATGGTTGTTCAAAGTTTTTCATTAACTCTACACCAAGTAATTTTGCTGTCCCTCTAGCCATATGACTATATCCAGAAAAATCAGCATAAATCTGTATTGAAAATAGAATCAACGCTGCCAGCAATTCAATAGACTTATACTGATCTATATGCCCAAATATATGATCAACAAAAAGCCCCGCAGTATCACCAATCATCACCTTCCTAAACAAGCCTACAACAATAAGTGTTACGCCCTGTTTAAGTTGCGTCCTTGTGGGGCTTAACTTCTTAGCCAATTGAGGAAGCAGCGCCTTTGCTCTTTCAATAGGCCCAGCGACAAGCTGAGGGAAAAAGGCCACAAAAAGCGCAAAATCTATGAAGTTTTTGGTCGGTTCCAATCTTTTTCTATAAATATCAATAGTATAAGAAAGTGTCTGAAATGTATAAAATGAGATTCCTACAGGAAGTAATATATTCAGATGCACATAATCAACATGCCAATTCAAACTCTGACTAAGGCTCTGAAATGAATCAACAAAGAAGTTGAAATACTTAAAGAAACCTAGAACACCTAAATTAGAGACTAAACTAATAGCCACGTATATCTTACGTTTTCGACTGTCACTACTATTAAAGATTTTTCTACCAATCACATAATCAATAACTGTCGAAAGCACCAAAAGAAAACAGAACCGCCAGTCCCAATATCCATAAAAGAAGTAACTCATCGCTAACAAAAAGATATTCTTGCTACTTTTGTTTGGCAAAAGATAAAAAACAGGAAGTACAGCTCCCAGAAAAATAAAAAATATAAATGAATTAAATAACATATTGTAAGTCTGTATCTCTAAAATCTATACCATATATCCATAACTCAGTGCACATATGCACCCCATTTGATAAACGCAAAAGATAGCTACATTTATCATTGCCGTCAAGACAACTGCATAATGTATATCTGCCTATTTTTGCAGAAGAAAGAATTATGTTATTGTCTAAAAAGTAAAAACGTGGACAATAGCACCTTGTAATACAAATCTTTAATAATACGGAGAAAATATATGAACAAGCTTGAAGAAGGCTTAGAAATAACAATAGATTTTGATAAAGTCGGTAAAATCGCAGATAACTGCCGTGACGTCATTCCGGTAGCTGTACAAGATGCTGACACAAAAGAACTGGTGCTTGTAGCCTATACAAATGAATTAGCTTTCAAAAAATCGATCGAAACCCGTTCACTTGTTCTATGGAGCACCTCCCGTAATGAGCTATGGGAAAAAGGAAAGACTTCTGGTGAAACATTTGACCTCCTAGAAGCACGTGTAAACTGCGAGCAAAACTCTTTACTATATATTGTACGCCCACGCCGTGGCGGAATATGTCACACAAAAAACCTAAATAATGAGCCGCGTAACTGCTACTACCGTAAGGTTAATTTCGAGACTCAAGAACTAGAAAACCTCGATCCATAAAAGGAAATCGTGAAATTCCGTTGTCCATACTGCAAAACTATCATTGGCCCAGAACTGCATAGTTCATGTCCTGAATGTGGAAAAGCCATGAAAATACCGGCCAAACTGCAACCATCAACTAGCAAAGAGCGAAAGAAGATCAGGCAGACGATTGTCCGCAAAGGTGAACGAGAAAAGAAAAAGCTAGGTATTGAGACAAGTAGTAACCCGCTCCGCAAACCGGCAGTAACCTTTATGTTACTTATGTTGATCGCTGCAGTTGGAGCATTGCTACTTGGGCGGAGTAATGATATGCCGAAAAAAAGAAAGCGCCTTCCAGAAGATCGTGCAACGTTAGAACTACGAGCATTATATATTGCGTCCGACCGCTTTTTCTACGACTGCGGTCGCTATCCGACTCCAGATGAATACCTCAAGGCTCTTGTAATCAATCCCGGCCTAAGATCATGGCGCGGACCATACGTAAACATTATCAAACCTGATCCATGGAAAAACAGATATATCTATATAGTTTCCAATAACACAATCACGGTCTACTCTTCTGGCGCTGACGGCATTGCGGGAACTGACGATGATATATATCCATATGAAGACCTTGATCCAAAATCCAGCGAATAGAAATATCAGGTAGCAATATGGGCGCAATTCAGTGTAGTAGAAATCACTGGACTTCCTAATCGTAACAGCAGTAGCTACCTATCTCCGAGAGGTAGCACAGTAGAGCGGAAGGTAGCGCGACGTCTTCGACGGAGCCACTTGCAAACAGGCACACTTTCACGCATATTTCACCAATGACGCAACATAACGTCCTGCGCAACATAACTCAAAAGTCGTTATCAAACTTATAATAGAGACGATAGATCAGCATTCCAACTTGTCACGGCGTAGCCAAAGGCAAAGACGGATGCTGATTAAACAGCTATGGAAAGCTGTTTTACTAAGGTCATGCAAGCTGGAAGTTTGTACTATATATATTTTCACTAAAGCATAAGCAGTAATTGACCAAATCACTACGCAAGTGTATTATACGCGCTTAATTTAACACAAAACTAATTGAGAGTTCATATTCATGACTGAAAATAAAGAAGAACAAAAGACTGAAGATACAAAAGACAGCAAGAAACCACCAGTATTGCCAAAGACTCCTGCATCAGGAACAAAAGTAAATCCGATACCACCAAAGCGGAGCATAATAGCATGGATTGTTATAATCACCGTCGTTATGCTAATGGTTCAATTCACTAGCAAGAATAAAGGTAAATTTGAGGAGATGCCATACAGCCCCGACTTCACTGACCTTGTTACTAGCGGCAAAATAGTCTCATGTAAAATCATACGTGAAGTCTCTGGTATTGAATCTGTACGGGGCACGATCAAACAAGACGATCCTAACTCTACAGAAGAAGCAAAGCAGTTTAAAGTGTATATCACAAATGCTGACGAAGGATTCCGGCAATTCCTAACAGAAAATAAAGTCCCATTTTCTGTACCACCACAAAACCCACTATTATGGCAGATGGTATCCAGCATTCTACCCGTTGTTCTAATCTTCGGCATCATATACTTTATATTTATGCGCCAAATGAAATCTGCTGGTGGTGGCGCACTAGGATTCGGCAAGAGCCGAGCACGCATGTTAGCTAAAGATACCCATAAAGTCACATTCAAGAATGTTGCCGGAATAGATGAAGCTAAAGAAGAAGTCCAGGAAATCATTGATTTTCTAAAAGATGCAAAGAAATTCCAAGCACTTGGCGGACGTATTCCAAAAGGAGTACTACTCATGGGGCCTCCAGGAACAGGAAAAACCTTATTGGCAAAAGCCATAGCTGGCGAAGCTGGCGTACCATTTTTCAGCATTAGTGGTTCAGATTTTGTTGAGATGTTTGTTGGTGTCGGTGCATCACGAGTACGCGATATGTTTGAACAGGGCAAAAAGAATGCACCATGCATAATATTTATTGATGAGATTGACGCTGTTGGCCGAAGTCGCTTTAGCGGTATAGGTGGCGGTCATGATGAACGCGAACAAACTCTTAACGCACTACTAGTGCAGATGGATGGTTTCGAGACACAAGAAGGTGTAATAATCTTTGCGGCAACCAACCGACCAGACGTACTCGATCCTGCTCTGCTACGCCCTGGCCGTTTTGACCGACAGGTTATCATTGATCTACCGCGCCTTGATGGACGTGAAAAAATCCTTGAACTGCACGCTGATAAAGTTAAGCTATCGAAAAAGGCTGACCTACGCCGTATTGCACGTGGCACACCAGGATTTTCTGGCGCCGATCTAGCCAACCTACTCAATGAAGCAGCACTACTTGCTGCACGTGACGGTAAAGAATCAATTGAGAATGCCGACATGGAAGAAGCCCGCGATAAAGTAAAATGGGGCCGCGAACGACGTAGCCGTGTTCTTGATGATAAAGAACGCAGAATCACCGCTTACCATGAAACAGGACATGCTTTAGTAATGCAGCTCGTAGAAGAAAGCGAGCCTTTACACAAAGTAACCATTATACCACGCGGTGTCGCATATTTAGGTGCAACAATGCAGTTGCCGGAAAAAGACCGCTACATGGAAAGCAAAACAAAACTACTAGGCATGCTAACCGGACTCATGGGTGGTCGTGTTGCTGAACAGATCGTATTTAACGAAATAACATCAGGCGCAAGTAGTGATCTAAGTGAAGCCAGTCGTATTGCAAGACTAATGGTTTGCAACTGGGGTATGAGCGATGAAATAGGACCACAAAGCTTCGGCAAAAACCAAGAACTAATGTTCCTTGGCAGAGAAATAAATAAGACTCAGAGCTACAGCGAAAAAACGGCCCAAAAAATAGATGAAGAAGTCAGCTTGCTTCTGCGCAACAGTTATCAACATGCCACTGACATTATAAATGAAAATCGTGATAAACTTGATATGATTGCTGAACATCTACTGATTGAAGAAACTATCGACGGTCGTGATGTTGAAGAGATAGTCGAGCATGGTCGTGTATTCACTGAAGCAGAGCGTGAAGCGGCTGAAGCAGAAAAGAAAAAAGAAGAAAAACAAGCGCAAGATGACACAAGTGACATAGCTAGCAACGATCAAGATAAAGCAGAAAACAGCATTCCTAAAGAGACAATAAAAGAAGATGGTGAAAATGCTTGAATGGAAATGCCGTGATCAGACTATAAAAATTAGCGATCGCCCCTTGATCATGGGAATACTCAATATCACCCCTGACTCATTTTCCGATGGCGGAAACTATATTGATCATAACGAAGCCATAAAACGCGCGCACACTATGCTACAAGAAGGTGCAGACATCATTGATATAGGCGGCGAGTCCACTCGCCCTGGTGCGGCAACGGTATCCGCAGAGGAAGAGATCAAGCGCGTAATCCCTGTCATCAAAGAGTTAAGTAAATCCACAGACGCCATAATATCAACTGACACAACAAAAGCAGATGTTGCAGAAGCCGCTATTGATGCTGGCGCACATATAATAAACGATATTTCAGCACTTACCTATGATCCACGCATGATAACAGTTGCCAAAGAATCTAGTGCTGGTGTTGTGCTCATGCATATGCTTGGCACACCACAAACAATGCAGAACAGCCCTAAATACAAAGATGTTGCAGAAGAAGTAAATGATTTTTTCTCAAAACGGATTCAAGAAATCACAGCTGCCGGAATCAAACTATCATCACTCGCCATCGACCCAGGCATCGGGTTCGGCAAGACCATTGAACATAATATAAGCCTAATCAAGAATATTGAAACACTAACACAAATCAACATTCCTGTAATTGTAGGCTTGTCTCGCAAGAGTTTTCTTGGCAAATTAACAGGTAAAGATGTTTCAGATCGTCTTGCATCTAGCTTGGCAGGACTAGTAATAAGTGTTATAAATGGTGCCAACATAATAAGAGTACATGATGTTGATGCATCACGAGATGCAATTTTAACGGCAATGGCACTAAAATAAACGAAGATTGAACAAGTAATAATGATGTAGATTCAGAAATAACGTAAACGGTAAACATATCGTGCATTGCTATTTCTTGTTCTTAAATCATCTTTTTAGTATTATTACGCCTTTCATTTATAGGCGTTATTTAAAAACAGGACTATAGTATGTATATATGGATTAGTATAATTCTCCAAATAGCAGTTCTTGCTGCGGCCTACTACTACATCTTCTTATTCTTTAAAGGCACCCGTGGTGCTCAAGTTCTCATCGGCCTAATTTTACTACTAGCTGTACTAGTAGGAATCACAGAAGTATTCAACTTTGGTGAACTCAACTATATCTTACGCAGATTCTCTGTATATGTATCAATTGCGCTGCTAGTTATCTTTCAACCAGAAATCAGACGCGCACTAGCCGAGCTTGGGCGACAACCAACATTTGCTGCATCGTCACTACGTAGAAACACCATTGAGCATGTTGTTGAAGCATCCCTATCTCTTGCCGAGCATAGACTTGGTGCACTAATAGCGATCGAACGAGATATCGGAACCAGAGCAATCCAAGAAACTGGTATTGAACTTAATGCCATAGTAGCCCCAGAACTACTATCCACTATCTTTTTTCCTCACACACCACTACATGACGGTGGCGTCATTATCAGCGGTAACAAAATAATGGCTGCCGGCTGTATCTTTCCCTTATCCCGAAACACAGAACTTCAAAAGAATCTAGGAACAAGACACAGAGCAGCTGTAGGATTATCAGAAGAAACCGACGCCGTCATTGTTATTGTATCAGAAGAAACAGGTAATATTTCCGTCAGCTATCGTGGTCGCTTGAGTCGCGGACTAGACGAAGATCGCTTACGTAGATTTCTAACTGCACTCCTGATTAAGCGCAAACCATCAAGCAGTCCATGGAAACGCGTACAAGAAAAACTAGATTTAACACCAGAAGGCATTGCCGAATCTGAGAACAGAACAACTCAGGAGAATACTAATGTCTAAAATCAATGAACAACTAAAAAGCCTATTCACAAAAAACTTAGGCCTAAAAGGATTGGCACTCCTATTAGCAATTGTAACGTTTTATGCCATACGCGAAGCAACCAGCTCCGAAGTCAGCTATGACATCCCCCTCGAAATAGAGGTAAAGCCCGGGGTCGCTATTCTTGACAAAGAAGTAGAAACCATTCATGTAACCTTCCGAGGCGCAAAAGATGACTTAAGTAAACTTGATCAAAAACAGCTCAAGATTGAAGTCAAACCACGGGCAGCAACCGTAAGTGGCCCGCAACAAGTACATATCACCTCACGTAGCATTGCAGGCGCAAGAGGCGTCACAATCGCAAGTATCAAACCATCAAATGTCATGATAACATTTGACCACGAGGTACAAAAGTCAGTAACAATCTCCCCACCAGTAATACAAGGCTCCCCATTAATAGGACGTGCAGAATTGGAATATAGCCCGAAAGTCGCCATGATAAGTGGCTCCCACCAGAGACTAAGCGACCTAGAAAGCGTCACGACGGAGCCTGTTGATGTGGATGGACGTGTTGAGTCATTCAACAAAACTATACGTATTCTTATCCCTGGCGGAAAAGGCATCATTAAAGTAGAACCAAAAGAAGTTCTAGTAAAAGTAAATATTATTGCCGAAGTTGTTTCCGTAACGATGACCAATGTTACGGTCTTTGCCATCACCGAGCCTGGTACATATTCTGCAACACAATTTGATCCACCAACGGTAACAGTTACCCTAGACGGAAACGCAGAAATAATCGATAAACTTGATTTCGGCAAAGTACGAGTCTTCGCAAACTGCCAAAATCTAAATGCAGATAGCACCAACGCTATCCCACTAAATGTTCATCTTCCCGTAAACAAAGATATCTCGATCAAATTAGAACCTGACAGTGTTATGTTAATAAGAAATAGTAACGACATATTATGAAAGAAAAATCTAACAAACAAGCCGAGCAAGGATTTCGTTTAGTTGGCGGTATTGTACTGCTGGCCTTCTGTCTATTTCTTGCAATAGCTCTATTTTCCTATAATTGGCGCGATATAAGTATTCTACATACACCACCAAACAGCCCACCTTACAACCTAATTGGTCCTGTTGGTGCATGGCTATCATTCGCACTATATGGACTACTAGGTGTAGGCGCATACCTCACACCAATCTACTGTTTCGTCTTTGGGCTAATACTGATTTTTGACCACGAAAAACGCGTATGGCCACGTGGCGCATGGCTTGCATCAATTGTGCTCTGCTTGGTCTCTATCATAGAATTAAACAGCTCTGAATGGGTTGCCACCTGCGATCGGCTGAACATTATCTTTGCTGGAGGACTCTTTGGGCGTCTAGTTATTAGCGGCTTATTGATAAAGTTTCTAGGGGAAGTTGGTACCTATATATTAACCTTCTCTTTGCTTATCATATCCATCATTCTACTAATTGAAGTCAGAAATATACTTAAAGGTGTAAATAGCATTTCGCACACAACCATGCTTGGACTAAACAAACTACAAGCAAACATAGAAGCTAAACAAGACAGCAAACAACAGCTAGAAAAAGAAGAACGTCACATTGAAAAACAGCGTAAAAGATTAGAAAAAGAGATTGCCAAAAAAACGAAAAAATCACCTGTTATCCAGCCAAAGCAAAAACCAGCAGTTGCATCAGAACACGTATCAAAGCCAATCCCACGCGTAAAAAAGATGAAACCAAAGAAAGTAGCTGCGCCAGTGGCTACACCAAAGAAAATGCTAGAACAAACAGTCGAGTCCAATGATGTAGATAACCCTACCCCTAACCTCAACTACACACTTCCTCCTCTTTCCCTACTCGACACCCCACCACCAGCCTCCAAACGCAAAATCAAATCAGACACAACAACTACTGCGCGAATTATAATAGAAACTCTGGCCGAGTTTGGCATAGAATGCGAGGTCACAAATATAGAACAAGGCCCAACTGTTACAAGCTATGAGCTACTACCAGCAGCAGGTATACGAGTAGAGCGGATCAATGGACTCAGTAACAACCTTGCTCTTTCGTTAAAAGCCACCAGCGTGCGCGTACAAGCGCCAATACCAGGCAAAGGAGTTGTCGGCATCGAAGTACCAAACGAAGTCTCCAAGATGGTACTGTTACGTGATATCATTGAAACTGAAGAGTGGCAAGAAGAAGAGGCCGCTCTACCGCTTGTGCTTGGGCAAGACACCAGCGGCAACAACCTTATTGCCGATCTGGCAAAAATGCCACACTTGCTCATTGCTGGCGCAACCGGTGCCGGCAAAACCGTATCAATGAACACAATCTTAGTAGGGCTCTTAATGGCACGCACACCAGAAGAGATGAAATTAATCCTAGTTGACCCAAAAATTGTGGAATTTGACGCTTATAATAATCTTCCTCACTTAGTGGTTCCCGTTATCACTAATCCCAAAAAAGTTGCATTGGGCTTACGCTGGGCCATCACAGAAATGGAGCGTCGCTACAAAATGTTTGCCAAAGTAAAAGTGCGTAACATTGACGGCTTCAACAACAGGGAATTACAACAACAAGGTGACCTGTTTGGAAGTGATGATAAACAAGCAGAAACAAAAAATAAGATTCCAGATAAAGTACCTTATATAGTTATCGTTATCGATGAACTCGCCGATATCATGATGGCCGACAAAGCAGAAACAGAAAACTGCATAGCACGTCTCGCACAACTATCACGTGCAGTTGGTATCCATATGATTCTATCCACTCAACGTCCATCAGTAAATGTCATAACCGGTACCATCAAGGCAAATGTACCAGCCCGTATCGCGTTCCAGGTTGCACAAAAAGTTGATAGTCGTACTATTCTTGATAATAACGGCGCCGACAAACTTCTCGGCCGTGGTGATCTACTATTCCTTCCTCCCGGTACTAGTTCACTTGTCCGTGCACAAGGAGCTATGACTTCCGACAGAGAAATAGATGCAGTTACAGCCTATATCAAAGAACAAGGAGAACCATCTTTTGTAACTGAAATCCTAGAAAAAATTCAGAAAAAAGGAGCTGTCACACCTGGCGTAGATAGTGGCGAAGATGACGAACTACTGGAACAAGCCATCGAAATAATCAAACAAACTCAACGCGCATCCACATCTTCACTGCAGCGCCGACTCCGCATCGGTTACAACCGTGCAGGTCGTTTAATGGACGTTTTAGAGAGCCGCGGAGTAGTAGGACCACCACGTGGTTCAGATCCGCGTGAGATTCTTATTGATCTTGATGGAGAAATCCCCAATAATCCGAACAGTTCAGTGGAAGCAGAGGAATAAAATATGGCACTTGGAAATATATTAAAAGAAGCACGTCTGCGTAAAAACTTTACCACATCAGAAGTTGCGTCAGAAACACGTATGAAAATACAACTCGTTCAAGCAATTGAAGACGAGGATTACAACGCTTTTCCTGCCGCCATCTATGGCAAAGGATTTATCAAGCTATATGCCGAATGCGTCGACGTGGCTCCTGCACCACTAATTGACGAATATGTCAATGCACTATCCAATAAGCAGACCCCTAAACCAGCCACTCAACCAATCCCTCAACCAAAATCTCGCAGAACTATAGCCAATAATGAACCACTCTTTGGCCACTCAGAACAAACAAAAACAGAGGCGACACAAGAAGAGCATATCGAGGAAGCAAACGAACCTACTATCGAAGAAGAACCTATACTTCAAGAAGACATAGCTATCGAAATTGAAGAAGATGTAGCAGTTGAAATTGACGAACCTGTCATTGAAAAGGTGGAAGCAGCTACCATCAGCAAACCAGATCCTGTCTCCTTAGATATTGAATCGGAGACTCATGAAGAAGTTCCTGCAGATGATCTTTTCTCCATAAGTAAACCGGAAACAGAAGAATTAGAAGAGGCAACAGTTATCACTCCACTACCGTCGCAAGAAGAGGAAACATCACTAGAATCTGAAGAAGAAGATTTCTTTGATTCAGGATCAGAAGAGCCTGAAACTGTAGATGTAGAGGAACCAGTATTTATTGATCTAGAACCAGAAACAGAAGAACTAGAGCCTGAGCCTGAAGAACCTGTATTCGAGGAGGATATAGAGGTTGCGCAGGATCTAGACGAACCAGAACTAGAGGAAGTCGAACCTGAGTCTAAAGATTTCGAAACTATAGAACTAGGTCCCGATGAATCGGGTATTATGATTCCCGAAGATGATGACCCAGAGCCTATAGTACATACATCTCCTCTAATGAAAAAACGAGAAGCTGATGAACCTATCAGCATGAAAAAAATAGACTTTTCAGAGTACAACATAAAGGCGATAAGTATTTCAGTAGGCGTACTCATTCTACTGATAATGCTCATCTCCACCATCAGTCGTTGCGCCAGCCGCAAGCCAGTAGTAGCTCCTGAAAACGAGCAACTTGAGCTAGCAATGCCGCCAGCCGACCCATACCTGAAATAAAATATATCGTCGTTCTTAGACTATTTTTAATGCAGGCCTAGTGTACAGGTCTCAGGGGCAGTAAACTCAAGCCAAATACTAGATATCGCCTCAAGCGACCTATCAGAAAACATCACTATTCAGATCGCCGGTATAAACCTGATAAATATAAATCAAAGTATAGTTACCACTATAGATACTAGATCACCTCACCACAATAAGCGAAAGATGATATCTAGTATGCAGGCCTAGTTTACAGGGTTCAGGGGAAGTAAACTCAAGCCAAATACTAGGTATTATCTGAAGCGACAACGGCATACATGTCATACCCCTCCTGCTCCGTATAACGAATAGGCGCAAATGACCCGGCGCCAATACCTTGTTCTACTCCAGAGACAATAACCTGACCATCAACCTCAGGAGCCAGTCGGCGTGTTCTTGCAAACCACATATCAGACTCTCCCTCAACTCCGCTCTCCAGCAATGCTGTAGTTTCCTTTCCGATAAGTGCAGCAGCCTTCTTGTCCAATATCTCACGTTGTGCCAACATAAGCATA
>DAOVUR010000068.1 GCA_030632465.1 bacterium
CGGAAAGGTTTGTTTTGACATTATGTTGATTAATCTAGGCTTGGACGCTGATTTCAAGTCTAAGGGGTATCTGTTCCAGATACAGGATGTTACAGAAAGGTACGAGGCTGAAACTAAGCTAAAGGCGCAGGAGAGTCAGTCAAGACAGTCGCAAAAGCTGGAGGCTATAGGAAGCTTGGCTAGCGGAATCGCACATGACTTTAATAATATTCTTACGCCTGTTATGGGTTATTCGGAGCTGGTGTTGCGTTCAGTTTCTGAGGGAGATGCTTTGCATGAGTATATGACAGAAGTGTTACAGGCCAGTAATCGTGCTAAAGATCTGATTAATCAGATTTTGACATTTAGTCGTGAGTCTGAGCAGGAACAGATGCGTTTACGTATATCTACAATTATCAAGGAAGTTATCAAGCTTGTTTCAACTACGATGCCAGAGAATATTGAGATTACGAGTAGTTTGCTGGCAGTGAATGATGGAGTCTTAGCTAATCCGGTACAGATACATCAGGTGTTAATGAATCTATGTGTTAATGCTATTCATGCGATGAAGCAGGATGGTGGAAATCTAACAGTAAGAACGGATAATATAACTATTGGTAAGGATTCTGAGTCTGGGCTTGCGCCTGATCAGTACCTCTGTATAGATGTGCGTGATAGCGGATGCGGAATGGATGCAGAAACTCAGGAGCGAATTTTTGAGCCTTTCTTTAGTACTAAAGCGCCGGGTGAAGGGACGGGGATGGGGCTTGCTGTTGTTCATGGTATTATCAAGAAAATGAAGGGTTCTATTACTGTTGAGTCCGCGCCGGGTGAAGGTACGCGCTTTAAGATTCTCCTGCCGATCGTGGAGAATGTTGTTGAAAAAGTTGATGAAACCAAAGTGGTTATACCTCATGGTACTGAGCGTTTGCTTGTGGTTGATAATGAAGTTGCGATTTTACGGATGATGACACATGTTTTGGGTGGGCTTGGCTATAGTGTGAAGACGTTGAGTAGTGCGGTAGAGGCATTGGAGTTATTGAAGTCTAATATAGGTGATTTTGATCTGCTTATAACTGACCAGATTATGCCGCAAATGCTAGGGTCGGAGTTGGCGAAAGAGGTATTGGCGGATAATCCAGACTTCCCGATTGTGATCAGTACTGGGTTTAGCGATCAGTTCTCGCCAAAGCAAGCTTCTGAAATGGGGATAAAAGGTTTTATTATGAAGCCGCTTGTTATGCGTAACTTGGCGGTGGCAGTTCGGTCTGCGTTGGAATAGAGAAGGCTGAATGATGAACTCTGAACGATGAAGTGCTGCTCTACGGTGCGGTGCGCTATGGGGAATTCACATGGATAGGCAGGATGGGCAGGATGCGGTGCGCTATGAAAAGGGATTTGCCACGAATGCCGATTCGACTCCGCTCACGGCAGGCACGAATCTGTGCGCTATGCTGCTCGGCGGTGATGGCGTTTATTTGCTTATTTCGCAAGCTCAATAATCAAATGCACGCCATGCAGGCATCTTTAAGGAAAAACGGTTAACGATGAGCGCGGAAGTTTACTAATAAAAAACATCAATAACCTGCCCGCATTGCTTCGCAAAGCGATGCAGGCGGGTTATTCACTATTAGTTATTCACTATTCACTGCTTTTTACGGTGCGCTATGTTTGTATTTGAACTCATGCTTCGCAGTGTGCTTGCTGACCTCCGCCCTCAGATCTCTGACTTCCGGCCTCCGCTCTATATCGTCTCTTCGGCGCTCGGTAAGAATTTCGGGTTATTGCCAGCAATGGCGATCGAGACTTCGCCTTTGATTTTCTTATCTTCGAATTCTTGTATAAGATCACTTAGCCAGCCGCGCGATACTTTTTCAAACTTTTTGGTTAGCTCTATGCAGACGGCTGCTTGTCGTTCGCCTAGTGCTTCTAATGCGGATGTTAAGGTTTTGCTTACGCGAAATGGTGATTCGAATATAACTATGGTGTGTGGTAGATCTTTTTCCATTTCGAAGAATCGATGGCGCTGTCCATTCTTTCGCGGCGGGAATCCTTTGAATGTGTAGCTTGATGAGGGGAGTCCTGAGAGGAGTAGTGCCATGGGCACAGCTGATGCGCCTGGGATTATAGTGAATTCTAGATCTCGTTCTATTGCTAGTTTGATCATACGATAGCCGGGATCGCTAACGCCGGGATAGCCACCATCACTGCAGAGAGCAACGGTTTTACCTTCTTCTAGCTGTTGTGCTAGTTTTTCTCCGGCATGAATTTCGTTCTGTTCGCGATATGACACTATGGGGCGTTTGGTTGGGATTTCGTAATGATTGAGTAGTATTTTGGTGCGGCGTGTATCTTCACAGGCGATAATATCAGCTTCACGAAGGGTTTCTAGTGCGCGTGGGCTGATATCTCCAAGATTGCCGATGGGTGTTGCAATTATATATAGCATGGTTAATGTTCCGTTTTTTATAAGTGTTTTTATCTGTTTTGCTTATAATGCATCTTTTGTTGATAAACCGAAATGCTAAAATATAATAAAATCGTGAAAATGGAAGAGGGTGAACGATGAAGTCTGAACGATGAGCGACCCGTCTTCTCCCGCAACTGTGCGGATACGTCGTGCTCTTCGCTTCGAAAAGATTTCTACAACCGCTACGCTAGAGGGCCTGCGGCTGAGGAAAGGGAGTTTGTGTGACTAAGGGGAATAATAGTATTGTTTTTGCTCGGCGGTGCACGGTTGCTGGAGAGACGTATATACTATTCAATATTCATTATACACTGTTCACTGCTTTATTACTGTGCGCTCTGAAAAGGTTTTGACGGGATTAACAGGATTTACTGGATACGGTGCGCTATGGAAGGATGATTATCCACAAAAAGGCGCAAAATTCACAAAAAATGACTTTGCGGCCCTTCGTCGCTCTTCGAGCTATGCAGGGTGCAACGGTGATATCGGTAGTTTAATCTTTGTGAACGAATCTTGAAATACCGATATGTTGGCATTCTGAAGGGTGGTGTTGACTTAACACTGTTTTACTGTGTTATTTTTTTGTTTTTATCCTGATCCTGTAAATCCTGTAGATCCTGTCAGAATATTGGTGTTACTGCGGACTCGAGAAAGAAATATTAATTTTTTTGTTGCCATTTTTGTTAATAATCATACAGTACACGTTCTTCAATTATGGCGAGCGTAGCTCAGTTGGTTAGAGTACCAGATTGTGATTCTGGTTGTCGCGGGTTCGAGTCCCGTCGCCCGCCCCACCTTTCTTTTAATTATTACTTGCATTTTGTTGAGTGAATAATTATGATTTTCTGCATGATAAAAATAAAATATAAACTTCTGGCGGGGATGTTTTCTTTTTTGTTGATTGCTACGGCAATTGTGAATGCTGAAGAGGGGGTATCGGCTGGTGATCTGCGTGGTCAGGCTGAGGCATTATACAAGGCTGGACAGACTGATGAAGCTGTTGTTGCGCTACAAAAAGCGCGGGCGGAATATAAGGAGATCTTAAATAGTAGTCCTGATGATGTGCTTGCTTTACGTGGGCTGTCGGAGACTCTATCTGAGCTCGGCGAATATATTGCTGCTAATAGTATCTTTCAAGGTTCCAATGTTCAGGTGAATGTTAAGGATGTTGTGGTGGCACCGGTAAGTGAAGAGGTTGCGGTTATAGCTTCTGAGGCGGCTGTTACTATTGCGATGATGAGCAATGCTCTGGTCACCACGGAAGAGATTGATGTTGAGTCTGTGGAGGTTGTAAATGAGCCTTCTATTTCGATTATACCTTCGGTTATTCGCGGTATAGAGTTGCAACTTGATTTGCTCTATAATGGTAGTATGGCTGTTGTGGAGAATAATATCGCATTGTTTGTGAAGCGTGCTACGACAATGGGAGTTAATGCGGTCTTTGTGCACGCCTGCACTGAATATAATGCTGATGGTGCGTGTAGCAGTGCTTATTTTAAGAATTCTCTTATGCCTGTTAGGGCAAATATCATGGAGCCACTGGTGGAGGCGTTGGCCGCACATGACGTTGCAGTCTACGCTGTGATGCCGCTTCTGAGCTTTGACTTGCCTAATAACTCTAAGAATAATAAAATGCTGGTTATGTCTAAGAGGATGGGAGTTGTTAAGCCTTCTGTATCTTGGCGCAGACGTCTTTCACCATTTAGCACTAATGCTATTTCGTTTGTTACGGAGATATATTCTAATCTGGCAAGTAATGTGCCTTTGAATGGGATTGTCTTTGGTGATGATGCATATCTTACGGATCTTGAGGATCTTAATCCTGATTCATTTGCTGTTTATAGCAATAAACTTGGGATCACAAAGGTTTCTTTACCTGCAATGGACCCAAAGCAGTGTAGAGATTTAGCAAATATACGTAGGGATCAGCTGGATCTATTATGCGGGACTGTGATGGCGGCGGTAAGAGAGGATCATCCGAATATGCAGTTTGTTCGCACATTATATGCTTCTGCTATTAATAATCCTAGTAGTGAGGAGTGGTTGGCTCAGAACTATAATGAGTCTTTGCAGCTGTATGATCGTGTGTTGGTTCTGGCTAATCCTGAACTGGAGGATGCTAGATCACGCGGGACTTGGATGCGCAAGTTGACTGAAAGTGTTGTGGCAGAGCCGTCAGGTGCAGCAAAAACGGTTTTCTTATTGCCGAGCTATAGTGAGGTTCAGCGTAATTGGATTTCAGATCATCAGCAGGCAAAGGTGCTTCGGATACTAGTTAAGGCTGGGATTAGTAATTTTGTAATTGGTCCTGATGACTATCGTGCTGACCATCCTCGGTTAAAAAAGGCTAAGCGTCTTTTTTAAGAAGAGTTGCAACTATCTTTTCGCAGGCGGTACCGTTACCGTATGGATTGTGTGCGCGTGCCATTTTTGCGTAGACTTCTTTGTTGTATAGTAGATTCTCAGCTTCGACTAATATCTTTTCTCGGTTAGTGCCCACTAGTTTTACTGTTCCTGCATCTACTGCTTCTGGGCGCTCTGTTACATCGCGCAGCACTAGAACGGGCTTACCGAGGGATGGCGCTTCCTCTTGCACGCCGCCGGAATCGGTAATTATCAGATATGCGCGGTCCATGAGATAGACAAAGGGAAGGTAGTCTTGTGGTGGGATTAGGTGTATACGCTTATTTGATTTTATAATGCGCTCTACTGGTGATTGTACGTTCGGGTTTAGGTGTACAGGGTAGACTATTTCAATATCTTCATGTTTGCTGAGGTCATTTAAAGCGTGGCAGATATTCTCGAACCCGCTACCGAAGTTTTCACGACGATGTCCCGTTACGAGGATGAGTCGGCGTGATTTATTGAGAAAAGAGAACTCTTTATCAAGTTTAAGTTTGAGTGCTTCGTTATTGTGTATGCTATTTACCACTTCTAGTAGTGCATCAATCACGGTGTTTCCTGTGACATGAATCTGTTTGTTATCATACCCTTCACGCAGTAGGGATTGTCGTGAGCCTTCAGTGGGCGGGAAGTGTAGACTGGCTAATACACTTGTTAAGCGGCGATTCATCTCTTCCGGCCATGGTGCCATGATATTGCCGGTACGTAGACCTGCTTCAACATGAGCAACCGGGATTTTCTCGTAGAATGCCGCCATTGCGCCTGCAAAAGTTGTTGTTGTATCACCCTGCACGACTACCCAATCGGGCTTATATTTGCGAAGGACTGTACGCATAGATTCTATTACGCGACATGTGATATCAGTTAAATCTTGGCCAGATTGCATTAGGTTCAAGTCTACATCAGGTGTGATATTGAATAGTTGTAAAACTTGGTCTAGCATTTCACGGTGTTGTGCTGTAACGCATACCTGAACTGTACAGTTAGGCTCCGTTTGCAGTCTTGTTATAAGAGGCGCCAATTTGATTGCTTCTGGGCGAGTTCCGAAGACCACCATGATTTTTGTTGTTTTCATATATTAAACATGTAGCAAAAGGGATGTTTGGTAGCAAGGAAATAAAGGTTCAAGTGTTAAGTGTTAAGTTTTAAGGCTGTGCGCTATGAAAAGATGATTCACCACGGAAGGCACGGAAAACGCGGAACGGTGCGCTCTGGAAAGATTATGGCAACGAATGAGGAACCCAACGAATAAAAAGGAAAACATGGCGACGGTAATATCGGTAGTTCAATCTTCGTGAACGAATCTTGAAATACCGATATGTTGGCATTTTCGGAAGGTAATATCTTTAGCTCTGAAGGAGCGACACATCACAGCCTTGGGCGAATAGCCCAAGGAAAACAGAGAAAAAACATAAGCCCTGAAAGGGCGGCACAAAAAGGTGGGGCGCAGCTCTCCGAGCAAGCCAGACAGCCATCTGTGCGAGTTGTGTTTATTTATTTGAGCGTTCATAATTGGATGTTGGATGTTGATTTTTCTACTTTACAGGCTCGGAGGCCTGTTTTACTTGTGACCTCTGACTTCAGTCTTCCGTCCTCCGGTCATGCCTGTTCGCCATGTTAGTACTTGATATTATGTCAATATATAGTATGTTATTGGCATGAGTTACTATCGTTTATTGGGTTTTGAGAAGGAACCGTTTTCAACTAGTCCTGACCCGTCATTTTTTTATCTGTCTCGAGAGCATAAAGCTGCGCTTTGTCGCTTGCAGATATCTATTGCATTAAGGCGCGGCCTAAGTGTTGTACTGGGTGATGTTGGTATTGGCAAGACCACGCTTAGCAGGAAGCTTTCGCAGGAGTTGCAGAGTGATAAGAATATCGAATTCCATATGATACTAAATCCCTACTTTAAAACGGGAAAACAGTTCCTGATGCGCTTGAGTAAGATGTTTCATTTAGATGTGCCTGCTAGGGCAACAGGAATGGAATATATGGATGCTATTGAGCGATATTTATTCAGACGCGGGATAGAAGAACAGAAAACTATAGTTTTGCTGATTGATGAATCACAGATTTTACCAGATTTTGTGCTTGAGATTCTTCGCATTTTACTCAATTATGAGACGAATGAGTATAAAATCCTGCAGTTAGTGCTTATGGGGCAGTTGGAGCTCTTGCCGCGGATTAGGGCTATTAATAACTTTTGGGATCGGATTGCATTGAAATACGTGCTTAATCCATTGGCTGAAGATGAAGTAAGAGAGCTTATTAAGTTCCGTATTAAGCAGGCAGGTATTGCAAAAGTGGCAGGGGTAGATCGAGAGTTTTTCTCGGAAGAGGCGATTGCTTTGATCTGGGAGCACTCGCAAGGCTTTCCGCGAAAGTTGGCACTGTTGTGTCATGACTCTTTGGTGCATATATTTATGCATGACCAGAAGGTTGTTGATGCTAATGTTGTAAAAACTGTTATTGCTGAGCATACAGAGTTTGAAGATACAAGTTTGGAAGATGTTATTACTGCGGTAGAGAATAGTCCAATTGTAGATATAGATGATTTAGAGAATGAGTTGAATAGATAAAGATGACTGAAACAACTGACAACGAATTAACGCCTGAAGAGAAACTATTGCAGGTGATTAGAGATGGCGATACAGAAGAGGTTGCTGTGCCGGAGCCTACTGTTGAGTCGGAGCCAATCCCTGTTGTGGAAGATGCTCCCGCTGCTACGGAGGTGCCTGAAGAGTCATCTGTTGAGGAGTCTTCTGTGGCGGAAGAAGAGCCTGAAGCAGAAGTCGCAGATACCGAAGCGGCAAAGCCGGAACTTAAGCTTGTGAAAAAGGGTGAGAAAAGTGAGGGAGATTCAGGTAGTAATCCTTCTGCCCCTGCGGTCGAGCCTAAGGTTGGTGATAGCGATGATAATGATTCTGCGGTGGTTGGGAAGTCGCCCGGCGGTTCACTAATTAGTATAGGGCTTGTTAATAAGATTCTTGCTATAGTGGTTCTTGCGATGATAGGTTTCGCCATTTATGAAATTTGGCATAATATAAAATATGCAACATATAAGTCTGCTAATAATGAAAACATTGAGCTTGGCAGTTTGGTTGATCAGGCTCCGGAAGATAAGCTTCCTCCATTAAATGTTGTATTAACGAAGTCTACGGCGAGCAGGCTTATTGGTGCAGAAGATGCAGTAAAAGTTGATCCAAAGAAAAAGCCAGGGAAACAGACGACGCCAGTAGAGGATTATATTAAGAAGAATCTTAATCTGATCGGTTTGTCGGGTGATGGTTCCGGCGCTGTAGAGGCTATTATCAGTGATGGTAAGAGTGGCAAGATGCATTTTCTTGTGTTGGGCGGGACGCTTAGAATTAATGATGTGGATGTTAAGGTTATAGAAATTACATCTGAATATATAGAGTTTGCTGATGGTGATAAGAAAATCCGCATTGAGTAGGGTTAACGGTTTTTGTGCTAGAAGATAGATCGTAATGCGGTTTATTGTAATGATGGTTTGGAGAATATAAATGAGAGTTAGTTTACGAATTATAAGTGCGGTCATGGTGATCGTTTTTATTGTGGTAGCGCAACCTTGTGTGGCGCAAGATGATGGGCAAGTGGTGGTTAGTTCC
>DAOVUR010000190.1 GCA_030632465.1 bacterium
GAAGTAGTAATTTGAATTAGCGCCAAAGCCCACACCGACAAACAAAGAGACAAACAGTAACAACGAAAACAGTACTACCCGACTTTTCATAGCATCCTCCATTTTATACATACTAAAAATCTACTTCTTTACTTACCTTAATATTTCAAGTCTCACATAAACAGTAACTAAATCAAGTCTATTATTACTTTGATTTACACTTTTTTACGATAGACTATCCCTTGTTCTTTCTATACTATGCTACCCTATATATTACAGAACTACCGTTCAATTGCTTTAGGGGAAAAATGATATTTCAAATTTTACTGATAGTTATAGGATTTATCCTCCTAATTAAAGGCGCCGACATCTTTATTGATGGTTCATGTGCAATAGCCAGAAGGTACAATATTTCCGATTTTATTATCGGCATGACCCTCGTAGCATTTGGCACTTCCGCACCAGAAATGGCAGTAAGTATTATCTCAGCCATAAATGGCAATAGCGGCATTGCACTAGGAAACGTCCTAGGCAGTAACATGGCAAATATATGCCTTATACTTGGAATAATTGCATTTATTGCCCCCATAACAATAAGAAAATCTATTGTATGGCGAGAAATACCATTCTGCCTCGTCACAGCCATCGTCTTAACCATAATATTAACAACCAATAACACTCCATTCCTCGTGTCACGTATTGAGGCTATTATCCTCCTCTCGGGACTAGGCATCTACATCGCCTTCATGCTTATGCCTGGGCAACAAGATCTAGTCCCTGAAGCAGAATCACATCCGCACAAACTATACATATCTATCGCCCTGACTATCGGCGGCCTCATTGCCCTAATATTCGGTGGCGATATGGTCGTTAAAAACAGCATTAAGATTGCACAAAGTTTCGGCGTCAGCGAGGGCATGATCGGCCTCACAATTATCGCTCTAGGAACTTCACTGCCTGAATTAGCCGCATCACTTACCGCCCTCAAAAAAGGGAAACCAGATATAATCATCGGAAACATTGTCGGCTCAAACATTCTAAACAGCTGTCTTGTGCTCGGTAGTGCTGCCATAATTAAACCACTAGCTAGCACCAAATCCTTCATACTAGATGCTAACGTAGCCATGATTGCCGCAATAACGCTATTTCTTTTCATGTTTATCGGTAAGAAACATCAACTATGTCGATGGAAAGGTATATTATTAATAGTACTATATGTCGGTTATATGGGATATGTTATCTACAGAAAATAGAGTAAGGAATTAATATGAATTCATCAAACATACTTAAACATATACGCACAATAACGTTTACACTTGTACTAATTGTAGCCTCTTCCGGTTGCATGACTAGAATGATAAAGCCAGCAAAGCCACTACCAGACAACTTTGTCCCACCAGTAATATCCGTCAGCACATTCGATAACCGCTCCAACTTCAGCGGCCAATGGAAACTAGGCGACGGCATGGCCGACCTACTGATATCAGAACTAGTCGTCTCCCGTAATTTTATCGTTGTCGATCGCCAGCAGATCCACCGCATCGTAGGCGAAATAGATATGCAGCGCGACCCACACTTCAGAAAAGAAGGCAGAACCCCTACTGGACGCCTAAAAGGATCTCACTACCTCATAAGAGGCGTCATCAACGACTTCTCTCAAACAAGCGGCTCCTCACTATGGTTCAAAATCAAAAATGTACTACTAGGTGGCCATGCATCAAAAGCAAAGGTGTCTCTTACCCTAACCATCATCAATGTTGAATCTGGTGAGATCGTAAACTCCGTTCAGTCATCAGCAGCCGCCAGGGCACGCGGTGCCTATATAGAAGGAGAATATGAAGGCGTACGTTTCGGCGGAGATGTTTTCTTTGCAACACCAATAGGAATCGCAACATCCAACGCCATCAGAAGTGGAGTAAAAGAACTCACGAAATCCCTACCACGTAAAGACTGGACACCGATGATCGCAAAAGTATCACTCACAGGACAGTACATTATCATCAATGGCGGCAATGATCGTGGATTCCGTGAAGATGAAATCTACGCCATAAGAGGAAAAAGCGAACAGATAACTGACCCAAGCACCGGCGATCTACTATCCGTTCTACCAGGCCCAGTTATAGGAAAAATACAGATCACATCCGTAGAAGAAAAAATATCGCACGCCGTCCCAGTAAATGGTTCAAACTTCAAACGCGGTCAAATAGTAGCACCAGCTAACTAATTATGACGGAGCAACACAAAAAGGTAGCGCGATGCAGGCGGGCTATTCACTAGTTTTCCGCTCTACAGACTACCTCCCGGAGGTAGGTAGTTACAGTACTCGCCTATCTCCGAGAGGCGAGATACACGCTATGCAGACACGCCGCTCGACGGACTACCTCCCGGAGGTAGGTAGTTACTTTCACTCATAAGAAACATCAATCACTATTCACTATTCATTATTAATTATTCATTAATAATCACTCACCATCAACCCTCTTACGCATCTGTTTCTTAGTACCCTGAATCTTCTTCATGTCCAGCATACGCTCCTTCTGCCGTCGCGACCGCCGCCTTTTCTGCCTACGAATCTTTTCCATACGCTGTTGACGTTTACTCTTCTCACCAAGCAGACGTTCTTCAAGCTGCTCACAAAGCTCCCGACGCGCCAGCAACCGGTTCATGTCACGAGATCGCCCTTTCTGACACTTCACCTCAATACCACTAGGCTCATGCTTAAGATAGACACAAGACGACGTCTTATTTATCTTCTGGCCACCACTACCGCTACCGCGAATAAATTTTTCTGTGATATCAGACTCATTAACATCCAGCTTATCCATCTGAGCTCGCTGTCTGCGCCAACTATCACTACTTACAAATGCATTACTCATCACTTCATCCTTTACTTGCCACTCATCCCTGCTAATATGCACTATCTATCTGAAAATAGGAATCAAATTAAATTTTACTGGAGACTAAAAATGGCAAGAACAGAAATTGCTTTCCTGGGCCCAACCGGAACATACTCGCACCTTGTCGCGACAAAATATTTTGGTAAAGACAAAAAGATGATTCCTCTGCCCACTATCTCTGACGTCTGCAGATATGTTAACGAAAAACCATCACGTCGTGGAATCGTCCCTATAGAAAACTCATCTGGCGGCGCAATATATGAAACTGTCGACATCCTCCTCTCCGGCAATCCTAAAATACATACCATCGAAGAGGTCGCCCTCAACGTACAACTCGCGCTACTTGGCACTAAAGGCAAAAAAATAAAACAAGTCTGTTCCCATTTTGCGCCACTTGAACACTGCTCTAGCTGGATAAGCAAAAACTTACCTGGCGCAGATAAAAAAGTCGTCAGCAGTACAGCCGTAGCAGCAGAATATGCATCAACAGAAAATAACACTGCCGCTCTAGGAAGCCGCGCCTTAGCAAGCAAATACAACCTTGATATCCTAGAGTTCCCTGTTCAAGCAGACGTAGTAAACATGACAATGTTTCTTGTTATTGGCGGCAAAGGCAAACCAGAACCACGTTCAACAAAAAGCCTTTTATCGGTTCACCTGCCAAACACACCAGGATCACTATGCGATTTCCTAGAAACTTTTCGGGCAGAAAATGTGAACCTCTCAAAAATAATTTCACGACCCATACGAGGCTGTCCGCGCGAATACGCATTCTTATTCGAAATCACAGGCAGCCCCAATACAGCATCCTTCAAACGAGCATTAAAAGCCGCAAAAAAAGCATCCGTATCGCTACATCTAATAGGATCATTCCCCTGCCATAAATCGTATAAATCATAAAAGCAGAAATCATGCTCCGGCCCTTCGGCTCCGCTCAGGGACCTCACCGATAATCAGAAAGCTGGAACGAGCTGTATGTGCGTGAGTGTGTGGGATTGAAAAGCCATATTTTCCTCACATACTTACACACTCACAAACGCACACACATATTAGCCACAGCTTCAGACCTTAACTATTGACTTTAGTTTTATCCAAACTGCTTACGACGCAAAGTCTTGGACGGCCTCGTAGACCTCAGACCATTTAATAGCACACCGCACCCAGTAGAGCAACTTCATCGCTCAGCGTTCATCGTTCATCGTTCAATAAACCACCTTATCAGGATTAGCCGCCCAATCAGCAAGTAGCGCCGCCCCCTCATCCTGCAATTCTTGCACAAAAACGACAGCACGCGCCTCTAACGGTAAAGCCACTTCTTCATATAAGAATTCATCATCAAATCCAGCTGCCGCCGCATCTTTACGCGTAGCAGCATATACCACTCGCTTTATCCTAGCC
>DAOVUR010000250.1 GCA_030632465.1 bacterium
AAAACTTATGCCTGGTACAGGGTCAAATCCGGCCTTTAGACGTATCGATGTTGATGTTGATACTGGCAAGATTCAGGGACTGTTTTAAAATAGTGAATAGTGAATAATGAATAGTGAATAATTATGGATGTTTTTTATTAGTGAAAATTGATATTATGGGAAAAGTAACTACCTACCTCCGGGAGGTAGTCCGTAGAGCGGAAAAATAGTGAATAGTTAAGGATTTTATTATGAGTGCACGTATAATTGATGGTAAGCAAGTTGCAAAAGAGATGCGGGAAGAGCTTAAAGTGAAAGTTGCCACTTTAAAGGAGCAGGGAATAGTTCCTGGATTGGCGGTTATTTTGGTTGGTGAGGATCCTGCTTCTAAGTCGTATGTATCGGCTAAAGAGAAAGCTTGTGAAGAGATCGGTATTTTCTCTGATGATAATAGACTACCTGCCGATGTTACACAGGAAGAGTTAATGGCGATTGTTGAGGCAAAGAATAATGATCCTAAGATTAACGGAATTCTTGTTCAGCTCCCGTTACCTTCACACTTGAATGAAAGTGAAGTGCTCTTGGCTATTGATCCAGATAAAGATGTAGATGGGTTTCACCCAATAAATGTTGGCAAGATGGTTGTGGGTGAAAAAGCATTTCTTCCTTGTACGCCACATGGCGTTGTACAGTTGCTCGCTCGTAGTGGTGTAGAGATTGAAGGGGCGCATGTTGTAGTAGTAGGTCGAAGCAATATTGTTGGTAAGCCAGTGGCTAATATGTTGCTACAGAAAAAAGAGAATGCTAATGCAACAGTTACTCTTTGTCATACTCGCACAAAAGATATGGCTCACTTTACTAAGCAGGCGGATATCATTATTGCAGCAGCGGGTAGGCCAAATACTGTTACCGCCGATATGGTTAAAGATGGAGTGGTTGTAATTGATGTTGGTGTAAATCGTGTAGAAGATGCAACGAAGAAACGTGGATATCGTTTAGTTGGTGATGTCGACTTCGATGCGGTTAAAGAAAAAGCGTCTCTTATTACCCCTGTACCGGGTGGTGTTGGTCCAATGACTATTACGATGCTGCTTTTTAATACAGTTGAAAGTGCGGAAAACACCTTGGAAACAGTGAATAACTAATAGTGAATAGTTCTGAAGGAACGACACAAACTGGTATAATCCTTGTGTCACCCCTTCAGGGTTTAAAACTATCGTCCTTCACGGCGCAAGGCCGTGGGGGTGCGACAACGTCTGTAGGCCTTGGGTTTTAAGGTTTGCAGCCTTTTTTTGTGATTTTTCAAAATACGAGTTGCGCATTAAAACAAAAAGAACAATACTCTATCTGTAATTATTTAATGGAATAATAAGAAAGAGAGATATTATGGCTCAAGATTTAAAAGCAGCATATAAGACAATAATGGATGATCATTTTTCACCACGCATGGAAGTTAGCTTTATTGATGGTGATTCACGCCAGACGTTAGTTTACGAAAAAGCAACATGGCAGATCGATGGAGTTGAAAAAGGACTTCGCTACGGAGAGAATCCTGGGCAAGAGG
Organism: bacterium; assembly: GCA_030632465.1. Taxonomy (GTDB): domain Bacteria; phylum Verrucomicrobiota; class Kiritimatiellia; order UBA8416; family CAMZLY01; genus CAMZLY01. The sequence goes on from DAOVUR010000250.1 coordinate 1,544, forward strand.
CTGCACTGTATAAGTTGGTTAATGGAAATCTTAGTCTCGGTGATGTGACCTGTATACAGTCGGGGCAGTACTTGGCATCAAATGTTGAACTATTGCAGTCGGGTAAACATCCTGGAAAAACCAATATCACAGATACTGATAATGCGTTGAATATATTGCGTTATCTTCCCGATATGCCATGTGCGGTTATCGTTAAGCATAACAATCCTTGTGGTGTTGCGCGTGCTGATTCATTGGCAGAAGCGTATGACAAAGCAAATATGGCAGATAGACTTGCCGCCTTTGGTGGTGCAATAGCACTTAATCGCGAAGTTGATATTGAGACAGCTGAACTGATTGTGAAAAATTATGCAGAAGTTGTAGTTGCTCCTGAATTTGCTGATGGCGTGCTTGATGTGTTTGCGACAAAGAAGAATCTACGAGTTATGCGTGTTGGTAATATGTCGCGCTTGCAGGAGTATGATGGTGAGCGTTTTGTCGATTTCAAATCGCTGATTGATGGCGGTATGGTTGCGCAGTGGTCATTTGTACCGCAGGCGCGTACAAAAGATGATCTTATTCTTGCGCAGTCAACATACAAAGGTGAAGAGTATAAGATTGCACGCGTACCGACAGAGCAGGAGTATAATGACATGCTCTTTGGTTGGCTGATCGAAGCTGGTGTTACTAGCAATTCGGTACTTTACATTAAGGATGGTGTTACAGTCGGTATCGGTACTGGTGAGCAGGATCGCGTAGGGGTGGCTGAGATTGCTAGAGACAAAGCTTACCGTAAACTTGCTGATCGTATCAGCTGGATGGCGCATAAGATGCCATACAATACATTGACTGATGTTGATGCTAAAGCTGAAATTGATACAGAGGTTAAAAAGCTTAAAGGTGGCTTGATTGGTAGTAGCATGATTTCTGATGCATTCTTCCCATTCCGTGATGGTGTTGAAATCGGCCTTGTTGAAGGCGTTACTGCGGTGATACAGCCTGGTGGTTCTATGCGTGATTTTGAATGTATTGAAGCTTGTAATGAAGCTGGTGTTGCTATGGTCTATACTGGACAACGTAGCTTTAAACATTAGGGCAAATAGGCATAGACAGTCTACAGCGAAAGCAGTGTAGCTATAATATGTAATGCATATTATAGCTAATGTACTATTTTGATAATTACTATAGAGGATATACGTTTTGAAAAAAGATAAGATGAACTTTATTATCATAACATCTGATCAACAAAGATGGGACTGTATAGGGAAATTGAACCCATTGGTGCCAACACCAAATTTGGATCAACTTGCAGATGATGGTATGCTGTTTACTGATGCATATTGCCCTAGTGCAACTTGTACTCCTTCTCGCTCCTCGCTTTTAACTAGCCAACTTCCTTCTCGTCATGGTGCTTACAATATAGGTACTGTTCTTGACGAAAACATTAAGGGTATATCTCATTATTTCAATGACAGAAATTATAATACTGCCTTAATAGGTAAGGCTCATTT
>DAOVUR010000183.1 GCA_030632465.1 bacterium
CACAACAAAGCCATCGACGGCGACGAGGAATAGCGCGCGTCACGGCAGACGTTGGGCATATGAAATATGAATAGGTCTATTTACACCATTGTGATAGCTGTGTTTCTCTGTGGATGCGGAACACTAACAGAAGAATGGAATTCATTTGAATTCATTAACTCTAAAAAATCGTTTGTTTGGAATAACAAAGAACACATGGTTGCTCAGACTCTCCCCGAAATATCACATGATCAAAACTATCTTATAATGCGATATCATATAAATAACCACTCATCAACAAACCAAGAAAAATTAAGAGATCACTAAATGACATTCAATAATTATTCCAAACTGATAATTCTTTATCCCTTTGCAATAATCGGAGATATCATTATTTTTCCTTTAATTATGGTAGCACCACGATTCCGATAAAACAGGAATAGAAGGTTTCTAAAAACTTTTTGCAGGGCACCTCGTTTATACGCCGCCCGTAAACATGACGTTGACTGCAAGACGATACACTTGATATCGGTGTTATTATCGCATACTTTGTATTACAAATTAACGGAGAGAAATAAGGAGCACAGCTATTTTATTTACCTTTGCCGCATCTTTACCTAAACAGCCGCAAATAGCAATAAGCGGTATGCCTAGCTCTTTTGCCACCCGTGCAACCCCGGACGATAATCGTACTTATAGGGATATTAATTGGCTCATAATTGTTGAAAAATAAAAATATCACTATCGTAAGCACCAAAACTAATGCTATTCTTTAATTCATGAAAGATACCAAACATTTTGTCGACGTGCTTCGTGAACGAGGCATTAAAAGAGCATGGGTTAACACAACCATTCTAACACCTGACAAGACAGAAGATTATGATGATGGAACTAGACACTACATCAAGCAAATTGCGGAGTTTGATAATCGTTGGTTACGTGTTATAGTAAATGTGATATCCGTACCTGAAAAATGTGTTACTGCTTTTTTTGACCGTGGGTTAAGGAGAAAATATGAAAGTTAAAATAGATAAAAAAAATGATGCGTTATATTTCCGTCTTGATGAAAATCGCATTGTAGAATCGGAAGAAGTAAAGCCTGGCGTCATCTTAGATTTTGATAAAGACGACAATGTTGTGGGCGTGGAGTTCCTTGGAATTTCTTCACGAGCTGGCAAAACAGAACTCGATACTATGCAATTCCAAACTGCCTAAAAACTTTTCAACAAACGAATTCACTTTACACAAGTGGGCGTGCCCATTTGTGATACATTGTGGTCAAGCACTGGAGTGAATATTTTCCGCTCTACTTTATAAATGTATTTATTAACCTTGCGACCTGCTCAGCGCAATTCGCAAGCATAACAGGTGATTTCTTCGGTAGATCCTCATCAGTAACCGTATCCTCGAGTGCCGAGAAGAACGCATCTATACCAATTTTGTTTACTTGTGCTGCTGTAGGCCCTAGACATCCACATATAGCAACCACCGGTATTCCAAGTTCACGTGCAACCCTAGCGACGCCAGAAGGTGTCTTACCAAATACCGTCTGCCCATCCATACGCCCCTCGCCTGTAACCACTAGGTCGCAGCCCTTCATTCGTTGTTTAAGCTTTATCCGATCAATCACAATATCAACACCTGGCCGTAACTCGCCGCCAACAAATGCCATCAAGCCTGCACCAAGCCCACCAGCAGCACCAGCACCTGGAACCTTCAGAATATCAGCACCAATATCACGCTTAATAATCTTGGCCATGTGCGCTAAGCCGGCATCCAGTTTCTTAACCATAGCTGGCGTAGCACCTTTTTGCGGACCATAGACCTGCGCCGCACCAGTTTTTCCGGTGAGCGGATTATCCACATCGCATGCCACTTCAATTTTAACCTTCTTTAGGCGCGGATCAAGCTTACTAATATCAATCTTTGCTAACCGACTTAATGAACCACCACCTTCAGGCAACGGTTGACCACCAGCATCTAAAAACTTTACACCCAATGCACGCGCCATTCCAGTACCACCATCATTAGTTGCACTACCGCCTATACCGACTAAAATATGCGAAACCCCGAGTTTAAGTGCGCTTTTAATCAGCTCCCCTGTTCCGTAAGTAGAAGTTTTCATCGGATTACACTCTTTTGCCTTTAATAAGACTAATCCGCTCGCCTCTGCCATCTCAATAACCGCAGTCTTGCCGTCACCACTCAAGCCAAAGGAAGACTTAATTTTGCGTCCCAATGGATCAAGCACTGTCCGCTTAACAATTCTGCCACCAGTAGCCTCTACAATTGCGCTAACTGTACCCTCGCCACCATCAGCCATTGGAATCTTTTTTACAGTAATGTTCTTTAAAGATCGCTTAAAGCCTTCTTCCATTTTCGTTGCCGCCTCTAACGCTGTCATATTTCCTTTAAAAGAATCTGGCGCAATTGCAATCTTATATCTTTTCTTAACACTCATATCATTAACTCTCTTTATCCAGTAAAAGTCCCCTAAACATAGGTTAACATAGCAACTTTTCTCTAAAAATCCACGCTTTTTCCAATATAATAATTTAAATAATGTAATTGCTTTATTGACGTACGCCTCATTCTTGGCTAACTTATCGGCTCTTTCATAAGGAAAACATATAAAAGGAGTAGTAAAATGGCATTAAAAGTAGGTATTAACGGTTTTGGGCGTATTGGTCGTATGGTTTTTCGTGCAGCTAGCACACGTGATGATATTGTTGTAGTAGGTATTAATGACCTTCTAGACGTAGATTATCTTGCATATATGCTAAAGTATGATTCTGTTCACGGTCGCTTCAAAGGTGAAGTAGAAGTAAAAGATGGTAACCTAGTTGTAAATGGTAACACTATCCGTATCACAGCTGAACGTGATCCAGCTAACCTTAAGTGGAATGAAGTAGACGCAGAATGCGTTGTTGAATCTACTGGTTTCTTCCTAACAGACGAAACAGCTAGAGCTCATATCACAGCTGGTGCAAAGAAAGTTATCCTTTCTGCTCCATCAAAAGATGCTACACCAATGTTTGTTTGCGGCGTAAACACTGACAAATACAATGGTGAAGATATTGTTTCTAACGCTTCATGTACAACTAACTGCTTGGCTCCTGTCGCTAAGGTTCTTAATGATACATTTGGTTTAAAACGTGGTCTAATGACAACTATCCATGCTGCTACAGCTACACAGAAAACTGTTGACGGTCCTTCAATGAAAGACTGGCGCGGTGGACGTGGAATCTTGGAAAACATTATTCCTTCTTCAACAGGTGCTGCAAAGGCTGTTGGTAAAGTTATTCCTGAGCTTAACGGCAAACTAACAGGTATGGCTTTCCGCGTTCCAACTTCAGATGTATCTGTTGTTGACCTAACTGCTGACCTAGAAAAAGATTGTACTTACGAAGATGTATGCGCAGCAATGAAGGCAGCTTCTGAAGGTCCACTAAAGGGTATTCTTGGTTATACTGAAGATATGGTTGTTGCAACTGACTTCCGTGATGAAGAGTGCACATCAGTATTTGATGCAAAAGCTGGTATTCAACTTGACGGTACTTTCGTTAAGGTTGTTTCTTGGTATGACAATGAGTGGGGCTATTCTTGCAAAGTGCTAGATCTAGCTGCACTTATCTGCAAATAGATTAAATTAGATTAAGTTGCCCCGGAGCTTTTGCTCCGGGGTTTTAACGTTTATAGGGGATAGATAATGAGTAAAAAGACTGTAAGAGATGTTGATTTTAATGGTAAACGCGTTTTAATGCGGGTTGACTTCAATGTACCACTAAACGGTACCAACATAACTGACGACACACGTATACGAGCAGCTATCCCTACAATTGAATACGTAATTGAACAAGGTGCATCAAAAATTATCCTGATGAGTCATCTCGGTCGCCCAAAAGGCGAGGTGAAATCTGAATTCAGCCTACTTCCAGCAGCAAAACATCTTGCAGAACTACTTGGTAAAGATGTTGCATTTGCTCCAGACTCTATCGGCACAGAAGTTACCGCAATGGCAGATGCCCTACCCTCAGGCGGCATACTCCTCCTCGAGAACCTCCGTTTCCACCCTGAAGAAGAAGGCAAGGTAAAGCTTGCTGATGATCTATCTGACGAAGATAAGGCCGCGGCTAAAGCTGACATGAAAGCTAAGCAGAAAGAATTTGCAACAGAACTAGCATCACTAGCCGACATCTATGTTAACGACGCATTCGGTACAGCACATCGTGCACATGCCTCAATGGCAGTTGTAACAGATAATTTTGAAAACAACGTATCTGGCCTACTACTAGAAAAAGAGATCAAATATCTAGGCAACGCTGTTAAAACACCTGAACATCCATTTATCGCCATCATTGGTGGTGCAAAAGTAAGTGGCAAGATCGACGTTCTAAC
>DAOVUR010000232.1 GCA_030632465.1 bacterium
CATGCTGTGAGTAATAAGGTTCTGCGCGATGATCTGGAGATGGTGAGGACGAATACGGTTGAACATGGTGGGACTATATCTTCGGGATTACGAAGAAGTGTTCATTTTCCAGCTATGGTTACCAATATGGCTGCGGTGGGCGAAGAGGGTGGTACGCTTGATGAGGCGATGGATGAGGTTTCTGTTTATTATGAGAAGCAGTGCGAACAGCGTGGACGACTTGCTGTATCGTTGGTGGAGCCGATTATGATTCTTGTTGTTGGTGCGCTTGTTGGTTTTATTGTGGCGGCGATGCTTATGCCTATATTTGAGCTGGGGACGGGAATTTAATAACAATGAGCGATGTACGATGAATGGTAAAAGAAAGATAGTATCTGGTTTTTTATCATTTATGCTGTTGGCGTCGACTATTTGCGTGGCGGCAGAGAAGAAGTCTGGCTGGAAAGAGATCAAGAAGAAGCATTTTATCATCTATTATGTTAATGATCGTGAGTTTGCGCAGCGGGTAGGTAGTAAGGCTGAGGGTTATTACACAAAGATCGGCAAGGACCTTGGGTTTACTCGCCGCGATAATTTTTGGCTGTGGGATAATAGGGCAAAGATATATATTTATAGTAGCCGCGAAAGTTTTATTAAGGCGTCTGGTGCGCCAGTCTGGGCTGCTGGCAAGGCTAATCCAAAGCAACGATTGATTGCAACATACCAAGGAAGTAAGAGATTTATTGATTCCGTATTGCCGCATGAGATGACTCATCTGATTTTTATGGAGTTTATTGGTTTTAAGAAGAGTATACCGCTTTGGTTGAATGAGGGGGTGGCGCAGTGGGAAGATTTTTCGCGACGTGATGATATTTTATCGTTTGTTAAAGTGATATTTACTAAGGGGCGTTTGATACCGTTGGCGCAGTTGGTTAATCTCGATGTGCGGAAGGTTGATGATGCGGGCATTGCGCTAGTTTTTTATGCTCAGTCTGTCAGTGTGGTTGATTTTATGATAACCAAATATGGAGCAGATCGATTTCGTAAATTCTGTGGCCAGTTGCGGGATGAAAAATCTGTAGATGAAGCTTTGCAGTTTACTTACCCTAAGGAAGTTAGTACTATTGAAACGTTGGAAAAGTCGTGGCATGGTTATTTGAAGGATGGTAGATGAGGTTTGTTTTTGTGGCATGCGTGCTACTCAGGCCCTTCGGCTCCGCTTCCGCCGTCGCCAAAAGGCTATGGCGGGACAAGCAGGGACCTCGCCACCCCGAGGTCATTGAGCGGAGCCGAAATGCCGAGGAGTAGAAGGCTGAATTTTTTGACGGAACCTAGTGATATATAAGGAGTACGGATGAAGAATATGAAATCTAGACAGGGTTTTACTTTGATAGAGTTGATGGTGGTGGTGGTTATTATTGCTGCTTTGGCGGGAATGGTTCTACCTCGATTATTGCCTGCTTCTGATGAGGCTAAGAAGAATATTTCTAAAGGTGATATTGCTAGTATTACTGTTGCACTGAAGTTGTATCGTCTACAGAATGATAAGTATCCTAGTAAGAGTGAGGGGTTAGCTGCGTTGGTGCCTAAACAGCTTGAAAAAATTCCGCATGACCCGTGGAAGAGGCCTTATAAGTATCGTTATCCTGGAACTCGCAGTACAGCGGGGTTTGATATCTGGTCGCTTGGTGTAGATGGGAATGAGGGTACGGAAGATGATGTTGCCAATTGGCAGGAGTAAAACTGGTCAGATATTCGGGTGAGTTATAGATGACGACCAAGCGTAATGTAGCGGCTTTTACATTAATTGAGATATTAATTACTATTGTTATCCTTTCTACGGGGATAGTAGCTATTTTGCATGCCTTTGAGACATCGATGGTTGGCTTGGCTAAGGCGCGTGATGTTCTCTTTAGTACTGTTTTATGTCGTGATAAATTGACTGATATTGAGTCTGATCTTCTTGTTGGGCAGAAGCTTGATGCTGTTTCTGATGGTGCATTTGATGGAATATATCAGGATTATCGTTGGGGCGTGAAGTCAACTCTTGTGCCGCATAGTGTGCCTACTGGTAAGGAATCTGACAAGGGTTCTGCTAAGGATGAAGAGGAGCAGTCTGATCTTCATAAGGTTAAGATTTCTGTCTGGCGCAATGGGTATCCTGATGATAGGCAAGTGGCAACAACGTATTTGAGGTTTTAAGCTATGTTATATGGTAATAAAAGATCCTCTTCTTGCAGAAACGCTTTTACTTTAATTGAGCTATTAATCGTGGTTTCTATTATGTCGATTGTTATTGGTGTGATAGGCGCTTGTCTTTCTGGGGGGATACGGGTGTGGGATAGTGCACGTGTATTTAATGATCTTGAGGCGGACGCTTTTATTGCCTTGAATATTATGGAGAAGGATATAAGAAATTCACTCTCTGTCTATGCAATTGGTTTTGATGGTAAGGAGTCTTCTGTTGCTTTTCCTGCATATATAGATAGTGAGGATGGGCGCGGTATAGGGCGTGTTAACTATGAGTTTGATCAGGTTAAGCATGCTCTGTTACGGGTGGAGAGTTCGTGGCAGGGGCGTGATGGCAGGAGTGAGCTGTTGCTTGAAAATGTCAAGGACTTGAGTTTTACGTATTATCAGGTTTCCACTTCAGCTTGGAATAGCGTTGGAGAAACAGTTACTAATTTTCCTGATAAGGTGGGTGTTAAGCTTCTGCTTGGGCGAGGTGAGCGTGAGGTGGAGATTGAGAGATCTGTCTTGTTGCCTCTGCAGGGACGGTGGTAGGAGATTATGAGAAAAGCAGAGAGAAAATTGCAGATATGTAAAAAAGGAGCGGAAAGCGGGAGTGTTTTCATTCTGGTGCTCTGGACGCTCTTTTTTCTTGGTGCGCTGGCGCTGGCTATTGCTACGCTGGTTTTTTCTAGTATTAATCTGTCTACCCATATGAAGCATGCGACTACGGCGCGAAGTTTGGCGTGTGGTGCGGTTGATTTTGCGATTGTCGAGGTTATGGGTAATGCCACTAACTGGGAGGTGAAAGCTGGCAAAGAGGTGACTAGTGATACGGAGCTATTTAAGGATAACGAGAAGCTTGATGGCGGTACTTTTTCGGTTTATTATGAGTATGTTGCCGAAGATGGAGGTGTATTGGCGACAAATTATGGCGTAATGGATGAAAGTACAAAAGAAAATATCAATAGTATGAGTGTTGGGAAGATGAAGAATGTTTTTGATGAAATAGCTGATATTGAGGGATTAAGCATCAATTCTGAGTCTCTTTCGGAGGAGATTTACGCTAGTCGTCACTTGACAGATGCTAGTGGTTCGTCCTATTCTACTGTTTTAGGTAGTTCTTATCACTGTTCCGGCAGGAATGGGAAAGGAGCGTTTGAGTTATTGCAGGAGTTGCTGTTACTTAAGTCGTTCCAGAATAATGCGGATCTCTTCAAGAAGATGGAGCCGTATTTGACCGTATATCCTA
>DAOVUR010000162.1 GCA_030632465.1 bacterium
AAAACAGATAAATGAAACAGCATTACCGTAGAGAAGATTCGAAGCAGTAATTCTTTTCCGTCGAGAAAAAATCATTCTGCATTGCCCTCCGAAGCTAGCGAAGCGCGAAGGATGGGTCACCCATTATTCTGTCGCAATCTCTTTTCAGTAGAGCAGCATTCGTACTAGCGAATCATAATCAGCAGCATCTTAAAGCGTGTTTCAGCCTGAACATCATGCGGAATATCAGCAGGCATAATAACCATTTCGCCCGTAGAAGCCTTAACTTCCTTACCACCAATAATCAATGTTGCTTCACCATCCAGAATATAGACAGTTGCATCAAATGGAGAAGTATGTTCGCTTAGTCCCTGCCCTGCATCAAAAGCAAAGAGAGTCAATGTTCCAGTCTTCTTGTTAAACAAAGTTTTGCTCACAACTGAATCATCCGCATACTCAACAGAATTAGCCAGATCAATTGGCACACCCTTGAATTCCTCTTTTACACTCATATCATTTTCCTTTATTTAGTATATTCAATTTAAGCCATCAATATAACAGATATAGATCATACACTCAAATCATTGCAAAACTTTATCTTCGCGAAACCATCAACTCACTTACAGCTTCACCCAGACAGTTCTTTGGCGCGGTCCGTCAAATTCGCAGAAATATATTCCCTGCCAAGTGCCAAGTTGCATGCGGCCATCTTCAACAATAATCTGTGCCGAAGCCCCCATCATCGCCGCCTTAACATGTGCCGCAGTATTTCCTTCTGCATGCCAATAGTTATTACTCCATGGCACTACCTCATCGAGAACAACCTTAATATCACGCATCACATCAGGGTCCGCATTCTCATTAATCTGAACACCTGCTGTTGTATGAGGGATGAAAACCGTAACAACGCCATCAGTAACACCCGACGCAGTTACCGCCTCTGCTACCTCTGCCGTGATATCAACAAACTCTGTACGCGCCGATGTCTTAACCGAAAACTTTTTCATTACATCTCCTCCTTAACTTATACACAGATTACACATAACCATTCCAGCAGGAACTATTCAGGACGGAATCGTTTCACCTCAAGTTCTTTTATCACTCTATAATGCTTGTCATTACCTGTAACAAGTGTCATCCCGTTAACCAGTGCCGTAGCGGCAATCAATGCATCTGCCAGCTGCAAAGAATTGCCGAGATAATGTCGTTCAACATAAAACATGGCCTTCACTGAAATTGATTCATCAATCTGGATTATTTTACAATTCCAGTTCTTTATGGCTCTCCTGAATTCAATCAATTCCTGCTTATTCCGCATTCCCTGCACTAGTTCAATATATGTCACCGCCGAGATAAAAAACCACCGCGTATCTTCAATAAATTTCCGAGCTTTATGATTCCCCCGAAGATACCAAACTAACAAGTCCGTATCAATAATCATTAGTATCTGCCTTTTCGCAAATTACGGACATATTCGTTTACATCCTTTGCCGCATCATTGTCTTTCCACATGCCAAAAAGTCGACTTTCCTCCTTAACAACCATAGGCTTATCCTCATTTATGGGAACAAGCTTTGCGCGAGGCTTACCATGATAAGTTATAATTACTTCTTCCCCCCGCTCAACGGACTCTAATAACTCCTTTGAGTGAAATCTTAAATCTTTCGCTGTCGCCTCCATAGAAACTCCCTACCTATTTGTTTATATTTATAAATGTAAACTCTACCGACAATTATTGCAAGCTTTATATATTATCCGAAAATTAAAAACATATACTCTCGAGCCTCTTACAAAACTCTTCATTTATACTGTTTTTTGTGTAGCGTTGGCCGTCTCGGCCAATCCTTCCCGAAGGGAAGCTCGCCTTCACAACCACGCCTAGGGCTATGCCCGTCGCCCTTGGCTCATAGAGCCAACCCTACACGTTCCTATTAATTATTTTGTCAAAACCTTTTCAGTAGAGCGGAATCCTGCTCATCCTGCCTGTTATCAATTTGTCGATTACCCATTTTTCACTTTTCAATTGTTTTTTACCCCTTTAACCTCTACCCTTCATTTCACACTACACATTAGGAGAAATAAAATAAAAGCATTAATTCAAAGAGTTAAGCAAGGTAGCGTCACCATTGCCGGCAAGAAGACGGCATCCATCAAGCAAGGTTACGTCGTACTGCTCGGAGTACGTATTGGTGATACAGCAAAGGATGCGCACTATTTAGCCCGCCGTACAGTAAAGCTGCGTATATTCACTGATGATGCAGATAAAATGAACCTCTCTATTGATGCCGTTGCCGGCAATATTCTTGTTATTTCACAATTCACTCTCTACGCAGATACAAAAAAAGGCAATCGACCAAGCTTCATCAAGGCCGGTGATCCCCAGACAGCCAAAGAATTATACGAGGAGTATGTTGCCGCACTGCGCAAAGAACTTGGCAAGGATCGCATAGTAACGGGTGAATTTGCTGCCGACATGCTGGTTGAAATTGCAAATGACGGCCCCGTCACCATCGAAATCAACACGGATTAAAAAAACGATGAAGTAATTCTTTCACCCTTCATTTTCAACTTTCAGTTCTCAATTTTCAACTATTTTTATTTGCCTTAATCAGCATGAATGGTATTATATCCGCTTTTAGAAGTAAGATTTAAAAATTTTTCTTTAATGGAGTTAGTACCAAATGCAAAAACGAGACCATTTAGATTTCTGGTATGCCGTAAATAATACAGAAATCATTTCAACGCCAGCGCAGCATCTTGAGACGTTTGGCACTACAACTTTGAACTACCATCTTATCAGCGAACTTATGGATGTAACCAACCAAGTTCGCGTTCGCGAAGGAAGAATGCTTGCTGCACAACCAAAGATTATTACCCCGCAAGCCTATGCCGAGACATTTATGGAAGGATTTGGAGAAGAAGCTAACAGGTACATAGATTGGCTACGCGAACATGAAAGCGAAGATAACCTACATATTCTGCAGTATGGCTACTCGCTTAAGCAGGAATCATTCAGCGAGCATGTCATTACTGGCGACCTCAAAACGGTAACCAAACGTGTAGAAGAAGAGGCTAAAGCCAAAAATGATCCACTTAGCGCCGTCATTATCGGCGTTGATGAACCATGGGACGTATGCTTGGTAAAACTATTCTGGGAAGTTATTCGTTCATCAGCAAAAACAAATATTAGCGATATGAATAATCGGCATCTGTTCGATTCGTCTGAAGCTGCAAAAGCGCGCCTTTTCACTGAACTAGAGAAGGACTTCTTAGCTGCTAGCAAGGATAGTACACTTGTTACTGCTTTAGGCGAAAAGCTACAGAAACATAAGGTATTTGATCATTTTGAGGATCGCTTTTTTTCATTAGTGAAAGCCAGCAAAAAACAGAAAAATATTTAAAACTAAAAAGATTGGAGTTATAAAGTGACAGGAACATTAACTGAAAATATTCTGGCAAAAGCTGCCGGTAAAACTAAGGTTGTCCCAGGCGATAATATCTGGGTCGATGTAGATATACTACTTACACATGATGTTTGTGGACCAGGCACAGTGGGCGTATTCCAAAAAGAGTTCGGTGCTGACGCGAAAGTATGGGATAAAGAGAAGGTTGTTATCATTCCGGACCACTACATCTTTACTAAAGACGGAAAAGCACATCGTAATATAGAAACCCTAACTAAATTTGCTGAAGAACAAGGGCTACCATACTACTATCAACCGGGAACAGATAACTATAAAGGCGTTTGCCACGTTGCTCTTCCAGCTGAAGGACATGTTCGCCCAGGCGAAGTGATCTTCGGTACAGATTCACACACATGCACACATGGCGCACTTGGTGCATTCTCTACCGGCATCGGCAATACTGACGCGGGCTTTGTTATGGGCGCAGGCAAGTTACTGATCAAAGTGCCAGAAACGATGCGCTTTATCTTTGACGGAGAGAAACCTGCATACATTACCGGCAAGGATATGATTCTACGAGTGATCGGCGATATAGGCGTTGATGGCGCAACTTATGCCGCCATGGAATTCAGCGGTGAGACAGTCGAAGCACTCAGCATTGAAGAACGCATGACCATCTGTAATATGGCTATTGAAGCGGGCGGCAAAAACGGCATAATCGAAGCTGATGATAAGACTATTGAATATGTTAAAGCGCCTACAGCTAAGCCGTTCGAAGTGGTAAAAGGCAATCCTGACGCACCAGTTAAAGCAACCTACAACTATAACTCTGCTGAGCTCGAGCCTTGCGTAGCAATGCCGCACTTGCCAGATAAATACGCAACAGCCGCATCACAGAGTGATGTTAAGCTTACACGCGCTTACATCGGATCTTGCACAGGTGGTAAGATAGAAGACTTTATTATGGCTGCATCTATTCTTAATGGTCGCAAAGTTTCGATTGATACTTTCATTGTGCCTGCAACAACTGATGTATCAGCAGCACTGCTAACAGAGACTATCGACGGCAAACCGTTGGTACAGATATTTGCAGAAGCTGGCTGTGAAGATATTCCTCTACCATCATGTGCTGCATGTCTGGGTGGACCTGTTGATACCTTTGGGCGCGCCAATCAGCGCGAAGTGGTTATCAGCACAACTAACCGGAACTTTATCGGACGCATGGGTTCAAAAGAGGCTGAGATATATCTAGCATCACCACTAACGGCTGCTGCATCAGCCATTACGGGACATATCACTGATCCCCGTGAATTTATGTAAGAATAAAGTTAAAATGGTTCAAGGTTCAGAGTTAAAAGACAAATCGTTTTAAAAAAATTAGTAGAAGAGGAAAATTTCATTATGGAAAATAACAATATTATACGCGGCAAAGTTTATATACTTGGTGACAATATCGATACAG
>DAOVUR010000273.1 GCA_030632465.1 bacterium
CATGCTCGGGCTAAACTTTCACGAGGTTAATAATTTGCTTGGTGGCACCAATGAGTTCAATGCCCTCCCCGGCTCCAGCGAAGTCCTTGTACCATAGCGAAACAACAACTCTTTCCGCCCATTCTCACACAGATGACTCTTCTTAATCAGCATTGGAATGCTAATCTACCCGGCCACGCATTATGAGCGCAATGTGCGGCCTGTCCGGACGTAGTTACGCATTATGAGGTCATTGAGCGGAGCCGAAATGCCCTCATAATGCAAGGACGAAGCCTGCCCCTTTTCCAGTTACGCTTTTTCGACCGCAACCCGCCAGTTCTCTAAAAGCATATCACGCTCGCTACTTGACATCTTAGGGCTGAAAACTCTCTCCACTTCCACAGCATCTTTTAGAGCAGCTAGATCATCCCACATTCCCACAGCCAAACCAGCTAACAAGCCGGCACCAAGTGCTGTGCTCTCCAGTAGCTTGGGACGGACTATATCAATATCAAGCAGATCGGCCTGTAACTGCATCAACAAATCATTCGCCGCCGCACCACCATCAACGCGTACGCTGACCAACTCTTTCCCTAAATCACTTTGCATAGCATTTAATAAATCGCAATTCTGCAAAGCAATTCCTTCCAACACTGCTCGTGCAATGTGCTCTAATGTCGCACCTCGATCAATTCCAGCTAACAAGCCTCTCGCATCAGCTCGCCAGTGCGGTGCCCCGAGCCCAGCCAGTGCAGGCACAAAAACAAGCCCACCGGAATCTTCAACTTTTAACGCCAACTCTTCAATTTCTGATGCACTCTTAATCACCCGCAAACCGTCACGCAACCACTGCACTGCAGCACCAGCAATAAAGGCGCTACCCTCAAGCGCATAAACAACCTTTTCACCAATTTTCCACGCCACCGTAGCTAGTAACCCATTACTACTTCGTACCGGTTCTGGCCCAACATTCATCAATAAAAATGCCCCTGTGCCAAAAGTACATTTCACACCACCACTCTCTAGGCACATCTGACCAAATAGAGCAGCCTGCTGATCTCCAGCCATACCAGCCACAGGGATCCCATCAGATAATGCATCACACCCAACGGTTTCGCCATAAACTTCCGAACAACTTCTGATCTCTGGCAATACTGACCGCGGTACACCTAATACAGATAATAGCTCATCATCCCACTCTAAAGTCCCCAAATCCATTAATAATGTCCGGCTAGCATTGGAAACATCAGTCACATGAACCTTACCCCCAGTAAGACGCCAAACAAGATAAGAATCAATAGTCCCAAAAGCCACATCGCCTACATCAGCCTTTGCGCGTGCCCCCTCTACATTATCTAACAACCACTTAATCTTGGTTCCGCTAAAGTATGGATCTAACACTAGCCCAGTCTTATCTATAAAAAGCTTTTCGTACCCTTGCTCTTTCAAATCACGACAAATGTAATCTGTACGTCGACACTGCCAGACAACTGCATCATGCAAGGCCTCACCCGTTTTACGATCCCATAAAACTGTTGTCTCTCGCTGATTAGTTATACCAATGCCCTTGATATCTATATCCACCGCCGTCGCTAACACTTCAGCAATAGATTTTTCAACACTAGTCCAGATATCTTCAGGATCATGCGACACCCAGCCGGGCTGAGGAAATTTCTGTAAGAATTCATTAGAGGCGCGTGCCACAACATTCAGATCCTTATCAAACAGTAGCACTGTTGATCCCGTAGTTCCCTGATCAATCGCCATAATCACATCAATCATAATAATACTCCAAAAAATAGTCCTCAATCATCAAGCCACACTATTCAGTTTTTTCTTTTGCTATAACTAAATATATCATATCCTCTGCTCTGCAAATTGACAACATCAAATTATCAAAGGATCGATCATGATAAATAGCAAAAGACTTACCTTTACATATATCGCCATAGCCCTCGCGGGAACCTTCCTCTTCAACAATATCGCATCAGCAAAGAATCTGAACCCAAAACGTAAAAACGCATTCAACTTCGTGGTCATGGGTGATAACCGTCCACAAAATAAGGAAAATGGACATGTTCAACCAAAAGTATTTAACAATATTATTGGCGAAGTAAACCTGCTCGACCCCGAATTTGCAATCATTCTTGGTGATCTTATTTTCGGCTACAGCGGAAAAGCCTATTCGTTGGGCAAAATGTGGGATGAATTTGATAAAGCTGTAAATAAATTTACAGTGCCATACTACCTAGTGATTGGTAATCATGACGTAAGTAATCAGGCAATGGAAGACTATTATCTAGAACGTTATGGTGATAGATTTCCGGCATACTACTCCTTCAACCATAAGAAATCACACTTCATTATCTTAGACTGCGAAATACCTGGCTCGGAAGCTCAAATATCAGGAGAGCAACTAATATGGCTTAAAAAAGATCTCAAGAAGAATAGAAACGCAAAACATATCTTTGTATTCTTACATCGCCCTCTACAAGAGGAGATCGAACCAACAAACTGGATGAC
>DAOVUR010000159.1 GCA_030632465.1 bacterium
CATGCCTTTGTTAGTAAGGCACCATCTCATGTTATAGATCGTCAAGTTGCTCTTAAGAACGAAATTCTTGAAAAGATCCAGAAGCTGGAGACGCTGATTGAGACGCTGGGTGAGTAGATGTTAGTTGTTGATGGTTGTAGTGTTGGCTGTCCCTAGCCAAACGTAAAGATGTAGTGTTGGCTGTCCCCAGCCAAACGTAAAGATGTAGTGTTGGCTGTCCCTAGCCAAACGTAAAGATGTAGTGTTGGCTGTCCCTAGCCAAGAGTGAAAATGATAGTTTGCCTGGGGACAGGCAACGCTACACAGGATTGCCTGGGGGCAGGCAACGCTACAAAAGGAACGTGTAATGAGTCAAATATATAAAAGCCGCCCGCCGCGATTGAGTGAGGTGTTTCAGCATGATGGTGATCCTTTATATTTTGTTACGTTGAACACTATGGACAGGTGTAAAATTTTGGCTTGTGATATTGTGCATGCATCATTTCGGAAGTATACCTCTAATGGTCTGGCGTATGGTGTTGGCGTTGGACGTTATGTTATTATGCCTGATCATATTCATTTATTTGTGCGTATAACGAACGGCATGACGTTGAAGCGATGGGAGCGAGGATTGAAACGTGCTATAAGTGAAACTTTATTGTCTTCGGGTGAGCAATCAAAAAGTTTTTGGCAACCAGGATTCTTTGATCACCTTTTACGAAGCAGTGAGAGTTATATAGATAAATGGAATTATGTACTGGAAAACCCTGTGCGAGCAGGCTTAGTAAGTAGTGCTGATGATTGGCCTTATCAGGGAGAAGTTGTTTTTATTGATAGAGTTTGAATATTATAATATTGGTTTTGGATGAGATGAAGTAACTGTAGTGTTGGCTGTCCCCAGCCAAGAGTAAAAATGATAGTTTGCCTGGGGACAGGTGTTGGTACAAAAAGGAAGACAATAGTATGCAAAAAAATATGTTTAAGTTGATGTTGGTTGTGTGTCTCTATGTGATGGGGCTTCAGGTTACTATTGCAGGGGAGTATTCTAAAGGGATTCTGGATCGTACTAAGATTTTGGCGACGGCTCTGGATATATCGCCAGAAAAGTATCCTGATTCCGATACGGTGATTGTTGGTGAGGCGAGTAAGGTTTTTTATAATACGGATGGTACGTATGTGCAGTGGTCGGAGATGTACATTAAGATTTTGACAGAGAAAGGGCGTCGCGCTAACACAACTATTTCTAGTCATTTCACAATTCCTTATCAGCGTGGTACTAATGATTGTAGTGTTGACCTTGTGGAGATCATTAAGTCTAACGGTGAGCGGGTAGCCATTGATGTTGCAGCGCAGAGTCGCGTGATGGTTAATCCGTCATCTATGTCGGCAAATATATATAATCCTAATGATAAAATAATTAGGGTGAATGTGGCTGATCTTGAGGTTGGTGATATTTTACATTTTGTTATGTTTGATCGTACTGTTCAAGCTCGTATGGCTGACACTTGGAGCGATTGGCTTGTTTTAGAGGGAACGCAACCCATATTGTATAAGAGTATTGAGATCTCTGCGCCTAAAAAGATGCCGTTAAGAAGTATTGCATTAAAATCTGAAGTTGCTGGTACTGTGACAGCTTCAAAATCTGAGGAAGCTGGAAGGTTGATTTATCGTTGGGAAGTGAAAGATGTACCACGTATGTTTCCGGAGCCTAAGATGCCGTCACCAAGTACGGTTGTTCAGCGTCTGATGGTTAGTACTATTCCTGACTGGCAGACGGTCTCGAAGTGGTATTGGAATATTTCTGAGCCGCACTATGAGGCTTCTCCTGAAATGCGTAAGAAGGTTGTTGAGTTGACGGCTGGGATTAAGGATAAGAAAGAGCAGATAAATAAGATCTTCCGCTTTGTTTCGCAGGAAATTCGCTATATGGGGATCACTGTAGAGGATACGGCACCTGGTTATGAGCCGCATGACGTTAAGGACACCTTTAAAGATCGGCATGGGGTTTGTCGTGATAAGGCTGGTCTATTGGTTGTGATGTTGCGTTTGGCGGAGTTTAAGGCGTTCCCTGTTCTGATTAGTGTTGGGCCACGTAAGGATGAGGAGGTTCCGCAGCCATTTTTTAATCATGCCATTGTGGCGGTGCTTGGTGATGATGGTAAATATATTCTAATGGATCCGACAAATGAGACAACAGCTCAGCTACTGCCTGCATATTTGAACTATATGAGTTATCTTGTTGCGCGCCCAGAAGGAGAGACTCTACTTACATCACCTATTGATCCTGCGGAGAGTAATATGGTGCAGGTGAAAACTACTGGTAAGGTGACTGCGGATGGGGATATTGAGTGTGAGACAGTGTTGGATTTTGGAGGAATTAATGATAATGCATATCGCGGGTATTTTGCGCGCTCAAAACCTGAGGATAGATTACGGTTTATGGAGGGGGTTGTTCGGCGGCGGATTCCTGGAGCGCATGTTGTATCATTTGAAATAACGCCATCTGAAATTATGGATATGACTGTACCGCTAAGTATAAGGGTTGTGTATGAGGCAACAGATATTTTGGTTGCGGGTGATGAAAATGTGATGTTGCCGTTACCAATCTTGGGAACAAGTGTTGGTGTTGCTAATAATGTTATTGGTGGAGCTGGTCTTGAGAAACGCAAGTATCCTTTAAAGAGTAGTATTGCGTGTGGAGTGAATGAGCAAATTAAGATTAATCTGCCGTCAGAGCTTGGTGATGTTGTTGCTATGCCGGAAAATGATCCGATAGTGAATGATGCTTTTGAATGGAAGATGGAGGTGTCACAGTCGGGTAGTGACATTGAGTTAAGTAGCGTGCTAAAGCTCAAGACAGTGGAGTTCTCGCCAGAAGAATATCTAGTCTTAAAAGATGCATTAAAGAATATTCAAGTTGCTTTACGTAAGATGCCTATTTTGACAAGTGCGGTTGCTGATAGTGACGCTGATGTATTGATCATTAAGGATGATGTGTCGTATGAGCTGATCGATGATACGCATTGGACAAAGAGTATTACAGTTGTTAAGAAGGTTCTTACATATGCCGGCAAGAAGAAGAGTGGTGAAATAAAGCTTTATTTTAATCCGGAGCTGGAGAATGTGTATGTTAAGAGTGCTATTGTTACTGGTAAGGATGGGACAGAGCATGTGCTGTCAGAGAAGGAAATCAATGAAATGGATGCGCCTTGGGTAGGTGCTGCTCCTCGGTATCCTGCCGGCAAGATCTTGGTTGTAAGTTTGCCTGCCGTGGAGGTTGGATCAGTAATTAAATATTGTATCGTGCGAGAGAAGAAGAAGGGGCAGTTTTTCTCTATGTCAGAGGCATTTAATTCCACGGACCCGATAGAGGAAGCTGTTGTTACAGTCTCTATGCCTGCCGATTTGGCGATGATTGTAGACCAGGAATCTTTTACAGGTAGCTATACGAACTATACAACTCTGACTGATTCTATCGAGCGTGTTGTGATGAGCTGGAGCAATAAAGATGCATCGCCTGTTAAGATGGAAGATATGTTGCCGCCATGGTGGCAGTTTAATGATACGGTATTTTTGTCTACTGGCAACTGGTCGGATTATACAAAAACTATAAGTAGCGTTCTCAACAAAGCAGCTAAAAAGAGTCGTGTAGTTGGTCGTGCAACTAAGGATATTCTTAAGAAGGAACGAGATGCACAGGCAAAGGTTCGATTGATTCGTGATTATGTGGCAACGCATATTAGACGTGCAGGACCAGGGTTGTCGCAGTTACCTTTAACTGCTATATCTTCTGCCGAGATGACACTAAATGATGCATATGGTAATACTACCGATCTGTCAGTCTTGCTACATGCTATGTTGCAGTCTGCTGGTTTTGATCCTGAGTTTGTCTTGGCGTCATCGCTACCTAATATAGAATCTACTATTGATAATATTAGGGATAACCCTAGGGCAGGAGTCTTTAATTCAGTGCTGGTTCGTTTGTCTGATTCTAGTTTAGGTCTAGCAGCGGGGGAGTATATATATCTTAATGATACAGATCAGTATGCGGTTTTGGGTGCATCTGCATATGAGGGAAGTTTAGGGTTGGTTCTTGGTAGTGGTATGATTGAAGAGATTATTCCCGCTAAGCGGTCTAAGCTAAAGTCTAATTATGCAATGTCAATTTCAGAAACAGGTGATGCTGTTATTACTAAGCGTGTACTATTTTATGGTGCGTTTTATGGAGCTAAGAAAAAACAGTATGCAGAGATGACTCCGGAAAAACTTGATAGATATTTTCAATCGTTGATTTCTGGTGTGTCGCAGGGTGCTACTAGGGTTGGTAAGCTTGTGCATGATTTCTCTGAGTATCCGGGTATGGTTACTTTCACTGTGCGTGTTCCTGATTATGCGATTGTGACAG
This sequence comes from bacterium, assembly GCA_030632465.1. GTDB lineage: Bacteria > Verrucomicrobiota > Kiritimatiellia > UBA8416 > CAMZLY01 > CAMZLY01. The sequence continues at coordinate 4,385 of DAOVUR010000159.1, forward strand.
GCGACAAGATATATTTCAAACTTCCTGAATCGTTGGCTGGCCTATTTTCGTTACGTTCTGATAAGCGGATTAATCCTATGTATCAGGCTGGTCAGCAGGATCGGGAGCTGGTAGTAAAGGTCGAATTGCCAACAGGGTATCGAGTGGCTATTAAGCCGGATGCTTGGAGCTGTTCTGATGTTGGTGGTTTGGATTTGGATATTACTGTTGGCGACCAGCCTATCGGTAATGAACTTTACTTGAAGTATAGAGCTACAGCGGTTATTGAACCGTCGGTAATATCGCCAGCGCATTACAGTGCGCTCTTAGATATAGACAAACGCTTGGCGCATAAGCGTGGGCGTATGGTGATGTTGACGAAGGAGAAGTAGTAGATTAGTAGATTTTGGATTATATTAAGGAAGTTATTATGAGTGAATGTGATAGTTGCAGTAGTACGAGTTGTTCGGCTAAGGATAAGCTTCCTGATGAGCAGCAGAAGGATTATATTGAACGTCAGCA
>DAOVUR010000100.1 GCA_030632465.1 bacterium
GAATCGCCATCACAGCATCCCACACAACTGGTAACTGTTTCTTACTAATAATTTTTCGCCTTGCAAGTGACGAGAGAGCGTTACCGATTTCAAATGGCAAAACTGCTGGTGAAACAAGGTCGCACCCATCAGTAACCCCAATAATCCACGAGCGTTCAGGCTCTTTAAGCCCAACCGCTAAAAATGTATTTGTATCTGCCACAATCTTCATAAATACAATTGTACATATTAATACTTAATTGTCAATCAAAAATAGGCTACAGTCCGCGTGCGTGACCGGAGAGCGGAGGACGGAAGGCGGAGATCAGAGGACTGAGGTCCGAGGACATATTTCACCCTTTACCCTTTTAGCTTAACCCTTTATTTCACCCTTTTCCCTTCAAGATGCCTGCATAGCTCGAAGAGCGCAGCATGGGCCGCAATGTCTTCCTTTTCTATGTGTTCCTTGTGTTCTATGTGGTGAATCATTCCTTCATAGCGCACCGTTTCGTAGTAATCCTTCCTTACGAACGCAGGACAGGAAGATGGATAGAAAATGTACTTCCTTCATTAAGCTTACTAACAACCGTAATTTTACCACCATGCGCTTTTACAATATGCTTACATAGTGACAAGCCCAGCCCGACACCAGACACATTATGATCAACAGCACGCGGACTGCGATAGAAACGTTCAAATATTTTCTTATGACTTCTCTTTTCGATCCCAATACCATAATCAAGTATATCTATTATCAGCCATTCTTTCTTAAAACAGATAATCCTCTTGCTACATAATCTGACCTGCAGATCAATCTTGGTCTGTCGCGCCTGCTCTGTAACCGTACTACTATATTTTACTGCATTATCCAACAAGTTGAGTATAACTTGTGTGATGGCCGCCAAATCAAGTTGCGCAAGTGGTAAATCTTTCTCGATATTAACACCTATTCTAACAGTGCTAGTATCAGTTAGTTTGAAGTCATGTTCGTAAATTAAGTCCGTCGACTTACTACCACCATCGCTATAACTATGTGGCTTGCCGGACATACATAGTCTATCCCCCATAATATCTACGGCTTCATTTATTAGTGATGAAACATCTACTGGCTCCAACTTGAACACTAGAGCACCTTGCCCATAACGAACAAAGAATAAAACCCGCTCCACTAATTGACTCAACCGCTCACTCTCTCTGAATATTGTCTCTAGAAATTTCTGCTGCTTTTTACTATCCGTAATTTTCCCGCCCAAGAGCGTCTCGGTGAGCATTTGCATTGATGCCAATGGCGTTCTTAGGTCATGCGATATACCAGCAACATAAGTACTGCGGACGCGCGCTTTTTTAATCTCTAAGACTGCCGAGCGCCATACTATAATAACACCTGCAGTAATGCCAAACACCAGCAGCAAGATCACCCAACCATAAACACTGCGACGAGAAGTAGCAATCTTTCGTAACCTAGCTTCATCCCTAATCTTCGCCTTTATCACAATATTCTCAAATGGTGCCTGCAACTTCACATACGCAATCACAGTTTCATACGGCGGCTTATCCTCCTTACCAAATGGATCTTCAATAGTAATATGTTGAGCACCAACTATATTCACCTGTTTATCAGGCATGATCAGCAAATCATCACCTTCCGCATAAATAATCAGTTCATCTGCTGATTTCTTTAAGGCCGCTTGCAATATATCAAAAAGCTCATCTGCCACAACCTCATAGCCAGCATATACCCCCTGCATACTTACTAGCCCAAAACAGTATGAACTATCATCAATATTGAAATATAACGACTCAGCAGGAGATGGAGCAGTTGCTATTCTATCCCGTAACGTTAACAATACCCGTTCCTGTTCAACAGAACGCTTAGCACCTAATGGGTAAAGAAAATCCCATGGATTCATAAAAACATATACTTCTTTAACTAACTTACTGGATAGTTCCAGTTCCTTAGCAGCCTTAGATATTTGGCGTGAATCAGAACCTCTTGCGTGAACAGCTTTTATGGTTGATATAATCTCTTCTAGTTCGCCCTGCAGCGCAACATCAGCACGGTCTTTAACATTACATGCTGCAGTATATGCCTGCGCCTGTAGTCGTTTCTGTAAAATTGTATCCCAATCATACAAAGCTCTGGCGGCCATTACACTAAGAAATATAGCAGGAACAACAATCAATAGTAGTAAGATTATAAATAGCTTCGGCTTCATAGTAGGTTTAATATAGCAAAAGAAAGGCACCCCATCAACATCCAACAGGAATAAACGATGAAGGATGAACTATGAACCATGAACGACCGTGCGCTATCTGGCGGGAAGGTCTTCAACTGTCTCATACTATCTACAGTATGGTTCAGCATAGTACACTGTAGGGCTGAAATGGTGGAGTGGAGCGAGACCTTCCAGCCGTGTAAGCAGGAAAAATGAACGATGAACGTCCAACTATGAACGCTCAAGGTTTCTGTGCGCTATCTGGCGGGAAGGTCTTCAACCGTTCCCGCCCTACAGTATGATTCAGCATAGTAAACTGTAGGGCTGAAATGGTTGAGTAGAACGAGACCTTCCAGCCGGGTTAGAGGGAACTTCATCACTCATCGTTCATAATTCATCGTTCATTTGATGATTGGCTGTCCGATATTGAAATGATATAGTCTCGCTCAATTAACCAATAGAAGGATAACGAATATGAATAGCAAATTTATACTGATAGTTGGCGTCGCCATTATAGCTGGTATCATAATAGTGATAAAAAACCTCAAGGCGGTGAAGGCTGATGATTTAACTGATATTCTCTCTGAAAAAAAATATAAACTGATAGATGTACGAACCACGCAAGAGTTCAGTAATGGACATGTAAAGAATGCAAAGAATATTCCACTGAATATATTATCACAACGTATAGAGAAGTTTGCTCCTAACAAGGAGACAACTATACTTCTTTACTGCCGTAGCGGCGCTAGGTCAGGACATGCCAAGAAAACTCTGGAAACAGTAGGATATAAGAATGTACTTAATCTAGGCTCACTTCATCATGCCACGGAACTAATGAAGTAAGATAAAAAATTAACACTCAACCTAACAGCAGAGGTCCCTGAGCGGAGCCGAAGGGACGTACACGCATCTCTCAACCCCCAACAGCAAAGTAAAACAGGCCTCCGAGCCTGTTATAGCAACATTTTAAATCAACAGCCAACAGCCAATCAACCGGCCCTTTGGCTCCGCTCAGGGACCTAATTAAATAATAAAGCGACAACTTTAAATCAGGACTTGACCTAATCGTAATCCCTTTACAGCGCACCGTTTTGTGTTCCTTGTGTTCTCTGTGGTGAATCAGCTTTTACTCCTGAGTAACAGTAGCAAGCCCTTTTGCACCATACTGATCTTCTACGGTAATCACATTAACACCACTACCACCGCTACTAACATAAACAGCTTGGTTGCCCGCAGTAGTCGTAATATGTCCTAACGAGGGATGACTAACTGACCATGTGAAAGGAACAGAAAGCTCGCCTGCCCCACCAGTAATAACCGTCTGCCCATTAGTATCAGTACTAGTACCAGCAACTGTAAATGTAACGCTCTGCACACCATTACTATCACCCAAAGTAACCGATGATGGCGAAACCGCAAGCCCAGCACCACCGTCAATAGTTTCGCAACCAACAAAACTGATAAGTGAAACAACTCCCAACATCATGCAACATGCTATCATTACTATTTTTTTCATATCTATATCCTTATTCTAAATAAAGTTTACCAGCCACTATCGCATTTCAAGCTTCATAATCCATTGTCGTACTTCATCTTGGTCAGCTGAACTCGGACTAAGTCGCAAATAACGTTTATAATGTATTAGAGCACGATCCTTATTGCTTAACTCGTCATCATACAAAATAGCTAAGTTATAATGTGAAGATGCATCCATAGGGTCGATACGAAGCGCCTGCAAATATTCTTCTTCAGCAAGGTTGACCTTTCCTTCTTTAGCATAAACCACCGCCATATTGTAATGCATATCCCTTTTTTGATCATCACTAACAATACGGACTTCATCTCTGGCCTGATCCAGCATCGCCGCTATTCGCTCCGCTTTAATTAGGCGATGTTCACGAAGCTGCAACTCTTCCTTTACACTTTCCAGCTCCTGCTCTCTTGCCGCAATGACCACTTCGTCACCGCCAACTTTCTTGCGCAGTAACGCTAATTCTTCTTCCATCGCAGGTAACTTAACCAACAGCTTATCTATAAGATCTTTCTGCTCTTGACTCCCACTCTTAGATGCCTTTAGCATATCCTCTAATTCGTCTATCTCGTCGTTCGCTTTTGCGACTTTGCCATCTTCTTTATTCCTAATCTTGTTACGTTCTTTTAAGACAGATCCATACTCTTTCTCCAACCTAGATAACTCTATCTTTAGTTGAGAATTGTCTTCTCTCATCTTGTTAAATAGATCGGAACCTGCAGTAACTGATGTCGATGAGCCGGTAACCACTAACTGCTGTTGTATGCGCAGTTCTTTCAACTCTTTTTCCATATTGCGCATTTTACTGCTAAGAGCTTCTTTGGCTTTTTCCGCTTGGGTCAACTCTTCGGCCAAAGCTTTACTACGGTCAGATGTGTTTGCTAAACTACTTTTTTCTTTTTCAATATTATTAATTGTAGCTGCTAATGATGCTATTCTGGATTCTAACGCACTACGTTCCTTAGCTAAACCACTTGCCTTTTTTTCAGCATTTCTAGCTAGACGTTCTTTTTCAGCTACTCGCTGCCGTAACTTTAAGTTTTCCACAACAAGATCATTATATGCAGATGCATCTATAGCATCAGCTGTTTTGGTTGCTGCACCACTAGGTTTAGTATTTTTCTTGGTAGAGGCTGAATCTGCTTCACCACCACTCCACTGCCAATCGAACTCTTCTTCATTGTCAACAAGCGCAGAGTCGTTCACCACAAGGTCAACATCTTCTGCAATAACATTACAAACAAGGAGAAACAAAACAAGATACGAGAAGCCCCATGTCAGTATCGAAACACAATTTTTCTGATTTAATCGATTCATTACTATATGCCGCCCTTTACCCTTTGTCCCTTACCTGATAGGCTTAAGCGCCTTGCTACTGGGGCCAACTCTTCGTAGTGGCTTCGGTTTTTTCTTCATATCCCGCAACAACATAACAGGCTCTTCACCACTGATAATTCTCGGTGTGAGAAATACGATTGTCTCCAAAGTCTCAGTAGTTGTCTCTTTTGTTTTAAACAACCACCCAAACAGAGGAATGCGCCCCAATAGCGGGACACTGCTAGTATTATCTAATTTTCTCTCTTCAACCATACCAGCAATAATAATTGTCTCACCATCTTTGATCAAAACGGTAGTCTCTGAATATGATTTACGTACTATAGGAACATTTCTGAAGGCCTGGTAAGTACCAACCACAGTGCTTACTTCAGGTTTAATATCCATCCTAATCATGCCGTTATCATTAATATGTGGCGTAACCGACAGCTTAACTCCAACCTCAATAAATATAATCGATTCACCAACAACGTTAGTAGTTCCACTCTCAAGTGACGCCTCTGCATACGGTTGATCAGTCACAACTTTAACCATGGCCTCTTCGTCTGAAACAACTGCCACATGCGGGTTGGATAACACTTTAGTATCACCAATTTTACTTATGGCTGCCAATATCATCTCGAGCGAGCCGCCTCCTACTATTGTCTTATACGACATTGCCCCACCAGTTGTATTTCCAATAATATCTGCGGCTGTTTCACTCAGAGACACTGCAGCTGCAGTTGGTCCCGCAACAGTTTTTACCGTCGATGCTAAACTAAAACGTGGATCCACCCCCTGTATGACATGATCCCAATTAATCCCGAGCTTAAAGTCTTCAGTTAATAATACTTGAACAATCTTAGCTTCAATAAAGACCTGCTTTTCTTTTGCATCAAAAGCGTCTATCACTGTAGAAATCTTATCAAGCACATGCGGTAGATCAGTGATAATAATTGAACGAGTACGTCTATCTGCATAAATTGCGCCCACATCTTTTGTGATCATAGGTGTGATCTCATCACGCACCCCATCTAGATCAGCGTACTGCAGCTTAAATGTAACAGTCTCGGTCGGAACAACTCGTGATACAGTAGATATATCAGTCTTCTCCACAATTTTCAGCATCTGTTCAATCTTTTCGGGAGTATCAATAAAGATAAGCGTGCCTGTAACTGGATCTGAAACAACGGTACCAATCACACTTTTAACTGGCTGAAGCATATTAGCCACACGAGCAGGATCAGCATACTCTAATTCAACAATACGTATCTGCTTGTTATCATAAAAACTAACACCATAGCGCTGCATATACTCGGCGTCTGTGATAATAGTAATAATCTTATCCTGTATCACATAGGCAAGTTTATTGACCGAGAGCACAACATCTAACGCTTCTCCAACTGTCACATCCTTAAACTTCAGCTTAGTGGTCTTACCGCTGACACCTTTACCTATAACAATATTATCAAGCCCACCACGATGCGCCAAAAACTCTATTAACTGAACAATATCCCAAGGATCAACAGATTTCAGTTCCACCTTCTTTTCCATACCCGGGATACCACATCTACTCAGCGATACAGTATTGGAACTAACCACCACTTGCCCATCATCTTGCGCCACACAAGGTTGCGCTACCACAATAAAAACGATCACCATGACCGCACTTATAATTCGTAAACTAACTCTCATTTATATTCTCCAAACCATCATTATAATAAACCGCATTACGATCTATCTTCTAGCACAAAAACCGTTACCACTACTCAATGCGAATTTTCTTATCACCATCAGCAAACTCTATATATTCAGATGTAATTTCTACAACTTCAACATCTACATCATTAATTCTAAGCGTCCCACCCAGCACAAGAAAATGCATCTTGCCACTCTTACCATCACTGATAATAGCCTCTACAGCGCCGGAACCATCACCCGATAAACCGATCA